>JANOAI010000040.1:0-6864 GCA_031411055.1 Pirellulaceae bacterium | reverse complement strand
CCACTTGGTGGTAAGGCTCGGTTCGGTGGACAACGCTTTGGAGAAATGGAAGTCTGGGCGTTGGAAGCTTATGGCGCTGCATACATTCTTCAAGAACTGTTGACCGTCAAGAGCGATGACGTGGAAGGCCGCACCAAGATTTACGAATCGATGGTGAAGGGAGAAAACACGTTGGAAGCAGGCACCCCGGCAAGCTTCGACGTGTTAACCAACGAAATTCGTGGCCTTGGCCTGAACATGCGACTCGAAAAGCGAGCGTTCTGATTAAAGCAAAACCAGTTAAGAGGTCCCGTTCTTCCATGTTCGGATTAGCGGGATCACTTGGCGGAACGACAAGAAAAAATCCGTGCTGTTCCGACAGCTCAACATAAAACATTAGGCAACATCGCGATGCGAAGTTGCGACACACCATACATCCATTTCAACATCCGAACCCCCTTAGGGAGTACCTCGAATGTCCAACGTCACCCAAGCTGCCGCCAACGCCGAAGGCACTTACGATCGAGTAAACGATTACACCTCCGTTAAGATCTCCCTTGCACGTCCGCAAGACATTCGATCTTGGTCGTTTGGTGAAGTCAAAAAACCAGAAACGATCAACTATCGTACCTATCGCCCTGAAAAGGACGGCTTGTTCTGCGAGCGTATTTTTGGCCCTGAAAAGGACTGGGAATGCGCTTGCGGGAAATACCGTGGGATGAAGTACAAGGGGATGATTTGCGATCGTTGCGGCGTGAAGGTTACGCACTCTCGCGTCCGTCGCAAGCGCATGGGCCACATTGAATTGGCGGCACCGGTCGTCCACATTTGGTTCTTTAAAGCGATGCCGAGTCGCTTGGGGAACTTGCTTGAGATGAAGACAACCAGCTTGGAAAAAGTGATTTACTTCCAAGACTATGTCGTCACGAACAAAGGTTCTTCGCCCCTCGACGTTCAGCAAATGCTGACCGAAGAAGAATACCGATCAGCTAAAGCCGAGTATGGCGAAACGAGTTTCGAAGCCGAGATGGGCGCTGAAGCTGTTCGCAAGCTTCTGACCAATCTTGATCTCGTATCGTTGTCGGATTCGCTGCGGATTGAAATGTCGGAGACCGGTAGCAAGCAGCGGAAGAAGGATTTGATTAATCGCTTGAAGCTTGTGGAAGCCATTCGAGATAGTGAAAACCGTCCTGAGTGGATGGTGCTGGACGTTATTCCGGTGATTCCTCCCGATTTGCGCCCGTTGGTGTTGCTCGACAGCGGCAATTTCGCAACCTCCGATTTGAACGATTTGTATCGTCGTATCATCAACCGCAACAACCGATTGCGAAAGCTCGTCGACTTAAACGCGCCGGAAGTCATTATTCGCAACGAAAAGCGAATGTTGCAACAATCCGTCGATGCTTTGTTCGACAATAATCGTTGCAAGCGACCGGTCCTAGGTAGCAGCAATCGACCACTTAAATCCCTGACGGACATGATTAAGGGTAAGCAAGGTCGTTTCCGCGAAAATCTACTTGGGAAGCGGGTCGACTATTCGGCACGAAGCGTGATCGTGGTCGGTCCACGTTTGAAGCTCCATCAGTGTGGTCTTCCTAAGAAAATCGCCCTCGAGCTTTACCAGCCGTTCATTATTCGAATGTTGAAAGAACTTCAACATGCGGACACCATTAAATCAGCCAAGAAGATGCTTGAACGGAAGGACGAAGAAGTTTGGGATATTCTTGAGCAAGTTATCAAGAACCATCCAGTCCTCCTGAACCGAGCTCCAACGCTTCACCGCGTGGGAATTCAGGCTTTCGAGCCGATTTTGGTGGAAGGTAACGCAATTCACTTGCATCCACTGGTATGCAAAGGCTTTAACGCTGACTTCGACGGCGATCAGATGGCGGTTCACTTGCCGCTTTCCATTGAAGCTCAAGTCGAAGCTCACACGTTGATGATGAGCACGCATAATATTTTTGCCCCGAGCAACGGCAAGCCGATTATGAGTCCATCACAGGACACGGTGATGGGTTGTTACTATATTTCGATTGAGAAGCCTGATTGCAAAGGCGAAGGGATGGTCTTCGCCAGCCAAGCCGAAGCCGAATTCGCTTTTCATCAGAAGGTTATTGACCTTCATGCTCGAATCAAAGTCCGACTGCCTAAGAACCGTCGCTTGAAGTCGGAAGACGAAGCCGGCAAGCTGGGCGCGGTCGTCAATTCGACCTTTGGTCGTATTCTCTTCAACGCGATCCTGCCCGATGGCATGGATTATTACAACATGACGCTGAAGAGTAGTGACCTCGCGTCGGTTATTAGCGATTGCTACTCGCGGCTTGGACGTCGAGCAACGATCAAGCTCCTCGATGATATGAATCAGCTTGGTTTCCGCGAGTCGACCCGAAGTGGTCTCTCGTTCGGTACCGATGACTTGGTGACGCCTGATTCCAAAGGCAAGCACATCAGTGAAGCTGATAAGAAGGTCATGAACTATCAGAAGAATTATCACAAAGGTCTGATCACCGCGCAAGAACGATACAATCAAGTTATCGATACTTGGACGAACACCCGCGAATTGATCACCAAGGATATGTTGGCGGCGATGGAAGTCGACGATCACCGTGGTCCATGGTACGTCAACCCGGTGTTCTTGATGGCGTCCTCGGGTGCTCGAGGTGGTATCGCTCAGATTAGTCAGCTAGCGGGGATGCGTGGTCTGATGGCCAAGCCAACCGGTGAAGTTATCGATACTCCAATCAAGGCTAACTTCCGAGAAGGCTTGTCGGTCCTCGAATACTTTAGCTCGACCCACGGTGCTCGAAAAGGTTTGGCCGATACAGCTTTGAAGACTGCTGACTCCGGTTACTTGACCCGTAAATTGGCGGACGTGGCTCAGAACGTTGTGATCACTCTGCAGAACTGCGGTACGACCCAAGGGATTACGAAAGGGATCATTTACCGTGGCGAGAAAGTCGAAGTTCGACTGGCGGATGCGATCGTCGGTCGCGTAAGTCGTCAAAACATCGTTAACTTGCTGACGGAAGAAGTTATCGTTCGAGAAGACGAGATGATTACGCGAGAAATCGCTCGAAAGATCGAAGAAATGGGATTGGAACGAATTCAAGTTCGTTCGCCGATGACTTGCGATGCGCCGCTGGGCGTCTGCCGATGCTGCTACGGGATGGATTTGAGCACCGGTTCGATGGTGGAAGAGGGCATGGCGGTCGGCATCATCGCTGCACAGAGTATTGGGGAGCCTGGCACCCAGCTTACGATGCGTACGTTCCACATCGGTGGGGTCGCGATCGGTGTCTCGGAAGAGTCGGATATCAAATCCAAGAAGGGTGGTTTCATCAGTTTGGTTCGGATGCGAGTCGTTCGCAACGACGAAGGCGTTGACATCGTTCTGACCCGAAACGGCGAAATTGCGATCGTCGATCCGAAGGGTCGCGAAGTCGAAAAATACGAGGTCCCAACCGGTGCTCGATTGAAGGTTTCCGAGGGGATGGAAATCGTGAAGGGCCAAGTCCTTTGCGAATGGAACCCTCACAAGATTCCAATTCTTGCCGAAGTTGGCGGTAAGGTCCGATACGATGACGTTATCGAAGGCGAAACCATGCGTTTGGAAAAAGATCCAAGCGGAAACGTTCGCCGAGTTATCGTCGATCATCGCGGGACCTTCCATCCTCAAATCGTGATCGAAGATGCTGACGGCAAGCCACTCGACGTTTACTTCTTGCCTGAAAAGGCTGTGGTTACTGTCCCTGAAGGGAAGAAAGTGACGGCAGGTTCGGAGCTCGCTGAAATGCCTCGTGAGGCGTCGGGCGTTAACGACATCGTCGGTGGTCTTCCACGAATCACGGAAATTTTTGAAGCTCGTAAGCCGAAGGAACCAGCTGTGATGGCTGAACTCGACGGCGTTGTCGAGATTTCCAAGGATAAGAAGCGCGGGAAGCGATCGATTATCGTAAAGAGTGATAGCGGTGAAGAGGTCGAGCACTTGGTTCCCCCAGGCAAGCGATTCCTGGTTCACACCGGCGATATCGTCAAAGCTGGCCAAGCCCTCATCCAAGGACCACTCGTTCCGCACGATATTCTCCGCGTGAGCGGCGAAGAAGCTGTACAGCAATACTTGCTTCACGAAGTTCAGCAGGTCTACCGTTCGCAACGCGTGGAAATCAACGACAAGCACATCGAAGTCATCGTAGCTCGAATGCTCCGTAAGGTGCGCGTCGATTCATCGGGCGACACGAGTTTGTTGTCAGGCATCGTGATCGATCGCTTCGAATTCAAGCGAATCAACGAAGAGCAGAATAAGTATCTGAAGATCTCCGATCCAGGCGATAGCGAGTTTGCATTGGGAGCGATCATTCCGAAAGACGCGATCGAAATATCGAATACTCAGATTGAAGCGCTGAACGGTAAGCCAGCCAAGGGTAAGAAGCCTAAGGCAGCCTCGTCAAGCGTTCAGTTGCTCGGTATCACCAAGGCGTCGGTTCAAAGCAATAGCTTTATCTCTGCCGCCAGCTTCCAAGAAACAACCAAGGTTCTTACCGAAGCGGCACTCGCCGGAAAAATCGACCGCTTGGTTGGTTTGAAGGAGAATGTCATTTTGGGACACCTCATCCCAGCCGGGACTGGTTTCCGAATATTCCAGGAATCGGAAGTTTCCTTCCATCGCGAAGCCTTGGAAGATCTTCTTACTCGTGGCGGAGCTTCCAGCGATCAAGAGTTCCCACTTTTGACCGCCGCTCCGCAGCCAGCCGAATCTTTAGCTTCCCTATTGCCGTCACCGGCCCCGAGTCCGGCTCCGGCACCTTTTACGGAAGTTGCGGACGAGGAAGAGTCAGTAGCGGAAGAAGCGGCGATCGATTCGGCGGTAAACCCCGAAGAATAGCCCCAACGGTACTGATTGAAGAATCAAGTCCAACAAAAGATCTTCTTGAATGACCGTCGTTCAAGAAGATCTTTTTCTTTTGGGCTTACGCAAATTCGACTTTCTGGTTGGAAAGACTGGAACGCAAAATCGAATGCTTCGAGAATCGTTTTTGTTGTGAGGTTTGACGGTTAGCCACCATTCGATGCGTCTCGCTAAGCCTTTCGGAAGATCAAAGTCTTCGGACGTGGGATGTTCGTCCGTCGATGTCGGCTCAAGTTCGATCGGAATGCTAAACACCACCGGGATGGCTGTTAGTCTCGCCAAGACATCTTCGCCGCCAACCTCAGACTCTATTTCCGTATTCCATAGAATTTTCGTCGTGATCCCGAGGCCTTGCTGGTAGAAAGAACTCTTCCGATACCAAGTCATTTCTTCGCACGATAGGTAAACACGGAATCGTGTCGCGGGAGCCACGCGTTCGCTCAACCAAGCAGTGCCGCGAAATTCCTGGCCGAGCCGCCCCGGGAGTGTTTCAATTTGAAGTTCCGATCGACGCCAGCGACGATTCAACCGGTACAAGTTAAAGCCCATCCAGGCAACGACGATCGTCCCAACGACCGACCAACGAAGTTTAGTTTGGTCGTTCCGAAACGCCACATAGAGAGCAAAGACAGAAGCCGCAATAAAAAGACCGAGCCAGACCTTTGGTAGGTTGTCGTTTAATACGATGCGCTTGGCGGCCCAATCTTCCCTCCAAAGCCACGGTTCGTTCGGGTGTTTTTTAAACAACTCGACTTGAGCTAGTCTTGATCGCCAAATCTTGTCAGCAAGATACCAGCATCCGTATCCCAGGCTCGCGACAATGCCAGCTCCAGGCAATTTCGAAGTAAGTTCAACCCACGAATCCTTGTTTATCGCATACACGAAACCCGCTACGAGCGAGAGCACCGCGATCGCGATTAAAAACAGTCCAAACAACCGAAAAAACGGAGCGGCAGCCGGAGAGACATACGTCGTTTGCGTGAATTGAATTCGATTTTGCATGCGCTAAGACTCAACGAGAAGCACTGCCAGGTTACAAAATTCGGTCAAAGTCGATTTAAGATCTTATCCGAGTTTGGCCCTGAGGAAGCTATCGAAAACTGGCGTTGTGTTTCGGATATCACATCGATTTCGATGCGGAGGCAATCGCGAGGTAAGAGATGCTCGAACTTTTCTCCCCATTCGATAATGGTCACAGCCATTTCTTCAAAAAATTCTTCAACACCTAATTCAAGAAACTCGTCTTCGTCGTCAACGCGGTAGGCATCAAGGTGGTACATGAGTGGCTTCGTGGCATAACGATGGACCAATACGAAGGTCGGGCTCGTTACCTCTTCCGGCAACGCCCCCAAAGCGACCGCCACGAACTTGGTGAACTGCGTTTTGCCCGCGCCGAGCGTTCCATTGAGGCAAACGACCATCGGTGTCTCAAGTGCGAAAGCGAACTGTTCGGCGAACTGTTGGCAGGCTTCCAGTGAGTCGATCGAAAATGTTCGAATCGTGCTCGGCGGTGGTTCGCTAGGCATAATCATTCGTTTCCGGAAGCCGACGCGATTCCGATCTTCGTCCTTGAATCATGAGTCCGGCGAGTACACTGGCCATGCTTACGGCCGTCTCGACTCGCAAAATGCGCGGCCCGAGGTCAAGAAGTTTCCAATCGTGCTCGAACGCCATTTGTACTTCTTGGTCCGTGAATCCGCCTTCCGGACCAATCACAATAAAAATCGATTCAGGCGTTGAAAGAGGTGCGAAGTGTGAATCGCTCGGCTGAGATGCAACATCGCGATTATGGTTTGTCGTGCTCATAGAATCGGAGGCGAAAGCAGATGAAGAGGGATGGGCGATGAAGCGAATCTCAGTCTCATTGCCCCGCACCCCCCGGCCCCCCCACCCCCCAGCCGGGGGGGGGGGGGGAAAAGGGGCGCGGGGGCGGGGTTGATTGGTTGGGGGGGGGGGTGGTTTTGTTTTAAGATAGCACA
>JANOAI010000039.1:0-8052 GCA_031411055.1 Pirellulaceae bacterium | reverse complement strand
TGGCCCGTTTCCGTCCTCCGACAAAAGATATCCCGACAACAAATTCACCCATCCTAAAGCGGGCAACTGCCGCTCAACGGAAGCTTTACAATGAGCTACAACTTGCCAGCTAAAAAATCCGCTACGGCGTTGCCCTTTGGGAGGGTCAAAGCCGAGGGACGAGGCTTCGGGGAGGGTGCGAGTAGTTTTTAAGTAACAATCGCCCCCCTCGCTGCGCTCGACCCTCCCGCAAGCGGGAGGGTGAAGATGAGTAAAGAACAATGCCCGCTTGCGGGAGGGTGAAGATGTGTCGTTACCTCTCCCACGAAGACGTGGGAGAGGTAGCGAGTAGGCTGTACGACCTCTTTCAGGGAGGGTATCCGAGCAGCCTCGCCGAGTTTTTCTTGCGAAACGTCGGGGGCTGAACTAGGCTAGGATTCTCAAATAATGGGCCTTTGAAGTTCTAGGTCACGCTTGGTTTTCTTGCAAGGAATTCGTTCCATGTTGAATCGTTTCGGATTTTCTCTCTTATCCATTGGATTAGCCGTCTGTCTAAACTGCGATCTCCAGGCTCAGGACATTCTCGAACAGATGTATGGCAGTGGAGTCCATGCGTTTTACTCCGGTCGTAGCGACGAGGCCCAAGAAATCTTCGACGAAGTCATCAATGCTGGCAGCCAAGACCCGCGTGTCCATTATTACCGCGGTTTGACTCAGATTCAGTCGCAAGGCGGAATGGTGGAAGCTGGCATGGCGGATTTCGAACAAGCTGCCCAGCTCGAAGTCACGAGCCGCACGTCAGCGAATGTTGCGCGAGCTCTTCAACGAATTCAAGGCCCCACTCGTATCGCTATCGAAAAGGTGCGAGCTAGAGCTCGTTTGGCCGCAAAATCCTTGCAACAAGATGCCGTGCGCGGGCTTCCATCGAATCCACAAGCCGTACCGCCAACCGGTAATGCTCCAGCTGGAGCCGATCCCTTTGCAAATGGCGAAGGTTTGAACGGAGGCACTCCAACTCCGATGCCGCCGAATAACGATCCAGGCACGATGCCGTCGAGTGATCCAGCCATGCCAGGTCTGAACACACCTGCTCCGGCTGGCAACACGAACCCATTTGGCGATGATACAACTCCGGCACCCGCGCCGGGAGCGGCACCTGCGACGGATAATCCATTCGGAATCTAATCCAGTGCGACAGGCCGCTTACTTTGCAGCGATCTTACTGCTATTCACAACATCGATTGCAAACGCGATCGATGTTGAACAGCTGAGGTCGATGCTGCCAAGCGGCACAACGCTCGACGAATCGATCACAACCCCCGAAGCATTCTTGGGCTTCGAAATCGGGAGTCGACACGTTCGCCATCACGAGGTCGTCGACTACGCGCGGCAACTGAGTGATGAAAGCGAGCGACTGAGCTGGCATGCTTATGGCAAGACCTGGGGCGGACGTCCGCTTGGTATCGTCATCGCTAGTCGGGCAGACCGCCAGTCGGCATCACAACTCGAAGCGATTGCCAAGGAACGACGCGACTGGGCTTTTCAACCAAGCAATCCAAGCGACGTGAAGATGCCGATAAGCGTAGCGTGGCTTGGCTACAGCATTCACGGAGACGAAGCGTGCGGTACGAACGCCTCGCTTCTCGTTCTTTACGTTCTTGCTGCCGCAAAGGGACCTTGGATCGAGGCTGTTCTGGATCAGCATCTTCTTTTGATCGATCCGAGCCTAAATCCAGATGGGCTCGACCGATTTTCTAGCTGGGTCAACGATCATCGCGGCCATATTGCCTCGGCCGACGCTTCGGATATTGAGCATCAACAAGGTTGGCCGCGAGGACGATCCAATCACTATAACTTTGACCTGAATCGCGATTGGCTGCCTGCAACCCAGCCCGAATCGCGAGGTCGTTTGAAACTCTATCACGAATGGTTGCCGAATCTAGTCCTCGATTTTCATGAGATGGGAGAGCAGCAAAGCCTCTTCTTCCAGCCTGGCATCGAAGGCCGTGATCATCCGATGACCCCAGCCTTTGTCCGCGATATCACACAAGGATTCGCGAAACGGTACGCGGCGGTGAGTGACGCAGCCTCCGAGCGATTTTTTACGCAAGAACGCTACGACGATTTTTACCCCGGTAAAGGTTCTACCTATCCAGATCTTCACGGAAGCGTGGGTATCCTCGTCGAACAAGGCTCAACGCGAGGCTTGATTCATGAGTATGCCAACGGGGCACGCACCTTCGAGCAAACGATCCTCAATCCTTTTCGACTGAGCATTGCCACTATCGAAGGGCTATACGAACAACATCGTGCGCTCATGGAATACCAACGAGGTTTCTACGGCAGCCAACGGAACGCTTGGTTGAGTAAGAGCCCCAAAGCATTTCTGATTGAGATCCCGACGGACAATCGCGTCCACAATGAATTCCTCCATTTTATCGGCATGCATCATCTCGATGCCTATTTACTCGGCCGAGACGTTGAGATTGAGCAACGCAAATTGAAAGCCAAGAAGTGGTGGATCCTTCCATCCGATCAACCGCAGGGGCTTTTTATTCAAGCCATCTTCGATCGTACCCAGTCATTCCCTTTCGATAAATTCTATGACGTTTCCGCCTGGAATATGCCGGACGCCTTTGGGCTTCCGTGGTTTCCAGTCCTCTCCGATTATGATCCTGCGATCCTTGGCAATCTCGCCGTCATCGCTCCGCCCGAAGCTCGTCCTCCCTCCACTGTTGATTCAAAGCTTCCCGCGGAAACGATCGCAGTCGCCATACCAGGTCGTCACATCAACAGCATGTCGTTCATGAGCAATTGGCTTGCTCGAAGCCATCGTATTCGCATGGCGAAAGTTGAATCACAGGTGACGACTTTTAAGACTGAAACGCTTAAGTTGCCACCAGGCTCGCTCGTGATTCATCGCAGCGATCAAGCTGAGTCGTTCGAGGAATTGCTTGAGGAACTGCCGCTTGCACTGAAAAATCACAAGCTACCCTTTCATGCGATTCGTTCTAGTCTCACCGAACGCGGACCGGATCTCGGTAGCGAAAACTTTCCACTGATTCGTATGCCCAAGATTGCCATGCTGGTTGGTGAAGGGACAAATGCCAACGATGCTGGGAGTCTTTGGTTTACGATTGATCGGATGCTTTCGATTCCGATCACTCGGCTTGAGCCAAGTCAATTGAAAGCGGAACGACTCGCGAACTATAATTTGCTATTCATCCCCGATGGCGAGTCGACTCGCTTCCGCGACGAGACGACCGAAACACTTCGAAGCTGGATTCAATCCGGGGGCCACGCGGTATTGCTCGGTGGCAGCTTGTCGATTCTCGACGCTTTGACCTCCAAAACGGCCACCAACAAAGAGCTCACTCCGTTCGACCAGCCCAAAGAGGCGCGAAAGCCTATTTTGCCCTCATCGGATGGGATCATCCTGGAATCCCGTCCCTTCGGTAAACATATGCTGAAGGACGCCCTCGGCAATCGCTCTATTTTGGTTTATCAAAGCGATTCCCTATGGCCAATCAATGACGGGGCCATCCTAAAATTGATCGAAAAGCCGCTAGTAGCGGGCTATTTGAAGGATGCCGATCAATTCAAGATTGCCGAACGAACGGTGATGGGGGTTTCCAAAGTCGGACAAGGCTTGGTAACCTCCATGACGTTCAATCCTACATTTCGCGGTCATTACTGGGGCACCATCGGTTTGCTTCGCGAAGTCATTTTCCGTGAAGCTGAATAGTATTCCAACATGAATAAAACGAAATCGAGTCTTTGGGAACCGAAGACTCTGGCCTTCGACGCGTCGGAATCGATTCCGGCCGTCTATGTTGCCCGCCCGATGCTCCATCCGAACGTCTTCCGAAAACGGATCGCTCGTATCGAAGGTCGCCCTAAGCTGGGTGATTGGGTTGCCGTTTATGCGCTCGAGTCCAACTCTCCCGATCGCGGCGACGAATCATCCGACCGCCCAGCTCGTCCTCGCGAAGATGGCCCACGTCTTTTTGCTTACGGGATTTTCAATGATCGCTCGGAGATCGCTGTTCGAGTTTATCGGTGGTGGGGAAAGCTTCCAGATGAAACCTTTTGGGACGAGCTTGTCGATCGCGCCGTTTCCCTGCGTTTGGATACTCTCAAACTGAACGAAACGACCGATGCCTACCGAGTCATCCATGGTGAGTCCGATGGCTTTCCCGGGCTGGTTGTCGATCGCTACGGCGATTGCTTGAGCGCAGAAATTTTTAGTCTTGGAATGTATCAACGCTGTGAAGCGATTCTCGCGAAACTTGCGGCTCGGCTAGGAACGAAACACACACTCATTCAACCGTGCCCGCAGTTCTCAAGTCAGGAGGGTTCCGATCCGCCGTCGATTGCGTCCCCCGACCTTCCTGAAAGCGTAACCATCCAAGAGTACGGGACAAAGTTTCGTGTCCATTTTGCCTCCGGGCATAAGACAGGTTTTTTCTGCGATCAACGCGACAATCGAAAGACCTTGGCCGACTATAGTTCTGGCAAAACCGTTTTGGATCTCTGCTGTTACTCTGGTGGGTTTGCCATTCAAGCTGCGAAACTTGGGAACGCCGCTGAGGTCACCGCCGTCGACATTGATGAGGAGCCGTTGAAGCTCGCCACCAAAAACGCGAACATCAATCAAGTCCGGGTTCGAACCGTCCAATCCGATTCCTTTGCCTTCATGCGAGACATGCTGAAGATCGGTCGACAATATGATATCGTCGTACTCGATCCACCCAAGCTCATTCGCAACCGCGCCGAAATTGAAGAGGGAACAAAGAAGCATGCTGATTTGAATCGATTGGCGATGCAGATGGTAAAGCCTGGCGGACTGATGCTTTCCTGTTCCTGTGCTGGACTATTGGAAGAGTCAACATTTCTACAGATAATTCGTCAGTCGGCCAAATCAACTGGTTTTGAGGAATCCGGAATGCCCCGTCCTCCTCGAACGATCCAAATCCTCTCGCGTCATGGTGCAGCCCCTGACCATCCCGTCGTGGTACACTGTCCTGAAACCGATTATCTGAAATCGGTTTGGATGCGCGTTATCTAACGCAAACGCTTCGACATCGCTAGAATCTCAGTTAATAGCGATGGACCCCTTCAGCCTGAGGCGCTAGCCGATTCTCGAACACGACTGAATTCGCCAATCGCTTTGAGGCTCAAGAAAATCGGCTAGCGTCTCAGGCTCAAAAGACTTTTTTGCCGAGCGACAATCTCAATTTAGGTTTTTACCGAACAAACATAACCTCCATTTACGAGTTCCACGGATGCGTACGATCCTCGTTACCGGTGCGGCCGGTTTTATTGGCTTCCATTTCGCGAAGAGGTTGCTCGACGCGGGGCAACGCGTCTATGGCGTTGATAACTTAAACGATTACTACAATCCGAAACTTAAAGAAGATCGGTTGAGTCAGTTGACGACGCACCCGAACTTCGTCTTTCAGCAACTCAACCTAGCCGACCGCGACGCGACGTCCAAACTTTTTGCCGATCATTTCTTCGATCGCGTCGTTCATCTCGCGGCCCAAGCCGGCGTTCGCTATTCGATCGAGAACCCTCATGCCTACGTCGATGCCAATCTCGTCGGTCACATGAACATGCTCGAAGGCTGCCGCCATGCCGGGGTACCCCATTTGGTCTATGCCAGCAGTAGCAGTGTCTACGGCGCGAACAGTTTGCAACCGTTCTCCGTCCACCACAACGTCGACCATCCGCTTAGCCTCTATGCTGCAACGAAGAAGGCGAACGAGTTGATGGCACACACTTACTCGCATCTTTATTGCTTGCCGACAACCGGCCTTCGATTCTTTACGGTTTATGGTCCCTGGGGACGGCCAGATATGGCCCTCTATAAATTTGCGGATGCAATCGTCGCCGATAAACCGATTGACGTTTACAACCACGGCAATATGAAACGCGACTTTACGTACGTCGACGATATCGTTCTTGCCATGGAACGCGTCATGGACCATGTTCCCCAAAGCAATGCACTTTGGGACGGAAATCGACCAGACCCTTCAACCAGCCTCGCACCGTATCGCCTTTTCAACATTGGTAATAATCAACCGACCGCGTTATCGCATTTTATCGAGGTACTCGAGAAGTGTTTTGGGAAAGTTGCCAAGAAAAACTATCTCCCGATGCAAATGGGAGACGTCCTTGAAACCTATGCGGATGTAACGGATCTTCAAACCGCCGTCGGATTTGCTCCAAACACTTCGATTGAAAACGGAATTCAGAAATTCGTCGATTGGTACCGCCAATACCATTCGGTGTAGCTCAAATTCGTCTATCTTATCTCGACCGATAGTGCCGTTTGGAAGACACCGTCAAGCTTCGCGTTTCCGTTGCGAAGGGACGGGCGATTTTGACGTAATCGCTATGGATTCGTTGATTCAACCCAGGGCAAGCCAAGCAATTGCAAAGTTGCTAGGAATCGCATCGTACGGCTGTTATCATCTAGGGTCGTGCATACTGCTTGTTTCAATTTGAATGCAGTTCGTTGCAATACGATTGCATGCCGTGGTTTACCGTTTCCAAATTGGAGGAATACTCGGATATGTCTCAACATAGCAAACAGCCTACCTGGCATCGAATGTTTTCTGTGGCGTCGTTAACTTGCTCGTTAACTCTCATGCCTTCGCAAATTTTGTTCGGCGAAAAACCGGAACCCAAAGAAGGGAAACAGGCCTCGGTGGAAGCGGAGAAGTCAGCGGAAGACCCATTTGCGGTCCCTTCCGATGCAACAACGGCTGAGCTTTGGGAATGGATTGGTGAGATCCGAAAAACGCCGCCAGGGAAGTCGATGGCGGAAACCGCCAATAAGTTGTTTCCCGCCATCATCAAAGCTTGTGATCAAATCATTGAGAAAAGCAGCTCGGCAGATGATCGCGAAAAAGCAGTATTAGAGAAATTCAGTGCTTATGGAATCTTGGTTCGCTTTTCGCCCAAGGCGAAAGCGGAGTTAGAAAAGCTTGCTGAAGCGTATTCGTCTGATGAACGCCCCGCGATAGCACGTCTTGCGTCGGGACAAATTTTGTCAGCCAAAGCACAATCGGCTAAGGAGGCAACGGCTGAAGAGGCGCAAAAACTCGTCGACGACGCCATGGCATACCTTGAGAAATTTGGAGCCGATAAATCGACTTTTGGTGCTGTCGCCAACATCGCTCGTAGCCTAGGAAATACCCAGCACACCGAGGTTGCAGCCGCCATGCACGAAGAGATTGGAAAGCGGCTGGCTAGTTCCGAAGATGAAACATTGCAAAGACAAAGCAGGAAAATGATCGGGGCTGCGCGGCGGATTCGACTTCTCGGTAACGAAATCGAGCTCTCGGGTGTTACAGCCGACGGCTCGCCCTTTGATTGGGCAGCCTATCGTGGAAAAGTGGTGCTCGTCGATTTCTGGGCCAGTTGGTGTGGTCCTTGTATTGGCGAGATCCCAAACATGAAAATGAACCTCGAGCTGTATCGCGACAAGGGTTTTGAGATCGTTGGAATCAACATGGACAGCAGTCTCGACCGCTTTGAAAAGTGTGTTGAAGACAAACAGATTGATTGGGTTAACATCGTAAGTGAAGAGGAAGGAAGAAAAGGCTGGGATGCCCCAATCGCTGACTATTACGGCGTGAATGCCATTCCTTGCGCTATCCTCGTCGATCAGAAAGGGAAAGTCGTTTCGCTTCACGCTCGGAGTAAAGAACTAGATCGACTGCTCGAAGAAATGTTGGGAACCGAAGTCAGTCAATAACGACGGAACATTCGCAGCAACGCACCGAATTCGTTTTCAGGCCTTACCGCTAAACGAAAAATCGATGTTATCTGAGTAGACTGAGTTTTAAAGTCTTGGCACGGCTAAAAAAACACAACGCACGGTTTGGGCCGTGCGTTGTGAGGTTTTGCGATCGGATTCGCGATGCCGATTAGACGCTAGCTGGTTCTGCGGGCTCGGCCGGTTTAGCGGCTGGGCCTCGGTTTTCACCTTTGAAGTCCAGTCGAATGACCTTGTCATCGTCACCCTTGATAGCCGTGATCATGATCGTGTCTTTGCCTTCGAAC
>JANOAI010000038.1:0-6367 GCA_031411055.1 Pirellulaceae bacterium | reverse complement strand
TGTACGGGATGATAAAGCGAAAGTCGTCTTTGGTCTGCAGAAGCATTGAAATACATCCATAGCAAAGCACAACCGAAAGCATCGTTTGGATCGGTAAACGTAGATTTCCGACGTTGAGCAGAAGCGGATTCAATCCAATCGTGAGAAGAATGCTAAGCAACATTCCAACCAGCAAACCAAAGTAGACCGCCGAAATAATCTCGATCCGTTTTTTTTCAAAAAAAGCGTCAATGGTTATGACCGCCGCGGCCAAAAGCATCACGCCGCTAAAAACAAGCAGCGGTAGCCATTCAGGCCCTTCGGTACCTGCCGGAGGCAAAAACAACGTGGCTACGCCGGCAGCGATAAAGACAAAGACCAACCTCAGGATCAGAAGCGCCAGCGCGTCAGGATCTCGCAATGGATTTTTGTTGGAAATCGGGGTTTGGTCAGGGGAGCGAACGTCCACGTCGCGGCCTCGTTTGGAAAGGTTAGGAAATCACGGTCCGGCAGGAGAATTTTTCTATGCTTGACCCCTATTTAAGCGAAACTCGTACCTCTTGGGCAACGCGATTTCGCTCGAAAAGCCGTTGCCAACGGCATATTTAAACGGAGCCCTAGTGTACACGAAAACACCAGTTAAGTGAAATTTGGGGGGGGTCAATACTGGTGAGAACAAAAACGATCGCAAATCCAGTGACCTTGGCTCGAGTCCGAATCCCTTCAGGGCAATCTTGAAAAACCAATTCAAGCTCGCCAATTAATCGAATCTCCTTGAAAGTCGCCCCATTTTGACCCCTCGCAAGTGTTCTCAACCATATTCGTTGCTTCGAGGAAGCACTAGTCGGAGTGGGAAAGGAAGGATAAAACCTTGTCCTTTCACCACTATCCGCTCTTAGTATCCGTCACGCCATGGCTCGCGAACTTCAATCGCTACGCAATATCGGAATCATCGCTCATATCGATGCGGGTAAAACCACCGTCACCGAGCAGATGCAATATATGAGTGGAGCCAAACACCGGGCCGGGTCGGTTGACTCCGGCACAACGGAAACCGATGACGATCCCGAAGAGCAGCAACGTGGGATCACCATTTATGCCGCCTGTATCACGTTTCGCTGGAAAAACATCACGATCAACCTGCTCGACACACCGGGCCACGTCGACTTTACGGCGGAAGTCGAACGATGTTTGCGCGTCCTCGACGGTGCCGTCGTCGTTTTCAGCGCGCGAGAAGGAGTGGAAGCTCAAAGCGAAACGGTTTGGCGTCAAGCAAACAAGTATGGTGTTCCACGCATTGTCTTTATCAACAAGCTTGATCGCGAAGGAGCCGACTTCTATCGCGTCCTTGAAGATATCGGGCCCCGACTGAATGCCGATCCGGTAGCCATTCAAATCCCGGTCGGACAGGGCCCGTCTCATACGAGCGACCCCTTTCGCGGCGTGATCGACCTGATCGAAATGAAATTTATTACTTTCGATACGGCCGATAAAGGCAAAACCCCTCACGTCAATGAGATCCCCGCCGAATGCGTTGAAGACGCACAGGCATGGAGAAACGAGCTACTTGAAAAGCTCTACCCGCACGACGAGGAAATGATTGCCTTAGCCCTCGACGAGAAGCCGATTCCCAACGAGCTCGTAAAATCGGCTCTGCGTAAAGCTTGCATCGAGATGAAGCTACAACCCGTCCTTTGTGGATCTGCCTTGCACGGGGCAGGCGTGCAACCATTGCTGGATGGGGTCGCGGATTTCCTGGCGAGCCCGCTCGATCGCCCACCGGTAGTTGGTGTTGATCCTAAAAAGCGAGACAAAACACTGCAACGATCGCCAGATCCCAAAGAACCGTTTTGTGGCTTGGTTTTCAAAATCTTGCCCGCGAAAACCGGTGATCTTTATTGGATTCGAGTTTATTCAGGATCCCTCGAAGGTAACTCGCGCGTCTACTGTCCGAACCGCGACAAAAAAGAAAACATCGCGCAGCTTTGGCAAATTCATGCGACGAAGAAAGAAAAGCAAGGCCAAATACAACTGCTTGAGTGTGGCGACATTGCTTGCGCCATTGGTCCTCGCGATGCGATCACGGGGGACACGCTTTGCGATACGCGAGACATGATTGAACTACCATCAATCCAGTTCGCCCAAGCCGTTATCTCAATGGCTATCGAACCGGAAAATACGGCTGAGCGAAAGAAGCTAGCTGAAGTCCTTGAAATGCTAAAGCGTCAAGACCCAACCTTCCGCGCTCAAGAGAATGCCGATTCGGGCCAAACGTTGATCAGCGGAATGGGAGAGCTTCATCTCGACGTGATCAAGAATCGACTCGTTCGCGATTTCTCTCTCAACGTAAAGTTTTACAAACCGCGCGTCAGCTATCGCGAAACAATTCAAAGCAAAGCCACCGTTACTGGCGAATGCAATCGCATGGTCGGTTCGCAACAAATGTTCGCAAGGCTTGACCTGTCCTTTGAAACGCTGCCCGACCAGTCAGCCGATATCATCGTGATGGATAGCTCGCCACCTGACAAAATGTTGCCTGAGAATTTGCGACAGGCTGTCCTCGAAGAACTTCGAAACCGCGCAGCCGGAGGGGGTATCATCGGCTCATTCCCACTGTCAGGCATCCGTATTCGAATTCTGTCGAGCACGCTCGCTGAAAGTGGTTCTGATGAAGTCGCCTTTCGCATTGCCGCCAACGATGGCTTCGACGAGGGGTTGAAACAAGGTGGCCCTTGTTTGCTCGAACCACTCATGAAGATGGAAATCATGACCCCCGACGATTACATGGGCGAAATCGTCGGCGATCTTCAGCAACGTCGCGCGATCATCGAGAAAACAGAAAATCGCGGCGTCACAACGATGATCTTAGCCCAAGCCCCATTGAAGGAATTGTTCGGTTACTCAAGCGCGATTCGTTCGCTCAGCCAAGGACGCGCAGGTTGCTCGATGGAACCCTGCGGGTATCAACAAGCACCCGATGCCGACGCCGATGCTTTCGGCGTTTAGAACTTAGTCCAACGATCGACTCGGTACACGTCACCGGCGGCGTGGCGGGCTCCTGGATGGTGCAAATCAGATATACTGTTTGCTCCGCCCACCCCCTGCCCTATGTTCCCCTGCCAGGAAATGAATCATGAAGAGTCTTCTTCGTTCCTCGTTCTTCTTGCTGTTTGCCTTTTCGAGCACAAGCTTCCTACGCTCCGAATCGCCACTGAAATCGCTTTCCGACATACGACCGGCGATGGAATCGGAAATCGCAGCCCAACATGCAGCGGGCCTTGTGACTTTGGTCATGCAAAACGGGAAGCTTTTGCATCATGAAGCGACCGGTATGGCCGACATCGAACGAAAAATTTCGATGTCCACCGATTCTGTCTTCTGGATTGCATCGATGACCAAGTCGGTCAGCGTAACCACGATCATGACGTTGGTCGATGAAGGCAAGCTTTCACTCGATGAACCGGCGTCGAAATGGCTCCCCGAACTTGGAAAAGTCAAACTTGCAAATGGTCAACCGCCAAGTCGGCCGATTACATTGCGAGATTTGATGTCGCATACTTCGGGCCTTGCCTTTCCTCCTCGCAAAGCCGATGACGGGGCACATTCACTGAAGAGCTACACCGCCGTCCTCGTCAAAGCCCCACTCGCTTTCGAACCAGGTTCCGCCTACGAATATGGATTCGGAATCACCGTCGCCGGACGTATCGCTGAAATCGTAAGTGGCAAACCGTTCGATGTTTTAATGCAAGACCGCATCCTTACACCGCTGGGAATGAGCGATACCACTTTTCATCCCGACGATCGCTTGCGAGCTCGTATCGCTCGAACCTACAAGACGGACGACGAGTCGAAAAAACTCGTGCGGGGCAACAATCCCTTTGTGACCGTCGATGCCAACGAGCGTCGCATGACGGAACCTTCTGGCGGTTTGTTTTCAACAGCGAAGGACATGTCGAAGTTTTATCAGATGATCCTGGACGGCGGCGCGTTTGATGGCAAACAGCTTGTTTCAGCCAAATCGATTGAAGAGATGACACATCCACACCAAGCCGGCGGAAAAATGTTGACTTACGGATTGGGATGGCAATGCAGTCAGCCCGACAAGCCTGCCATCGTGGGCTTTTCAAGCAAGTCTTTTGGCCATGGTGGAGCCTTTGGAACACACGGCTGGATCGATGCAGAACAAAAGATCGTGACGGTATATATGGTCCAAAACGTCCTTGTCAAAAACGGCAATGCTCGAAACGTTTTCCATGCCAAAGTTACAGGTGTAACGACTCCGTCCCGCTCCGAAAACTAGGCGAATCTTAAGGATATACTTTGGTTGTACGCAGTAACAAATTTCAGCCCTCACCCCCGACCCCTCTCCCATAAGAATGGGCGAGGGGAGGAGATACTCTTGGGTAGATTTGCGAATGATTGAACATGATTTTTATCAGGCCACCCTTCGGCCATCCACGTCAAGAACGCGCCCTATCGTATTAAGCCGCGATGCAGCTTGAAATAAAGGGTGATCTGAAGGCGTTTGCGTCGAGCCTGCCTTCGACAGAATGCCTCAAAATTGAAGCCATCGACTGGCGCATTCGAATCATTTTTTCTTCAATGCGCGTTCGATCTCTTCTGCCACTTTTTGGGCGAGGAATTCAGAGCCTTCGGGTTTGTAATGGAGATCGTTAGGTCGTTGAAGTACTTCAAAACGTGGTCGAACGTAGCTATATAAATCATTGATTGGAATCGAATTTTCGTTCATAACTTTTGCGGCGATCGCGTTGTATTCGACCTCGTCGCCAAACGTTCGATCGGGATTCAGTTTGCCTTTCGGGATCGGCGTGATCGACGCCCAAATCAATTTTGCGTTCGTCTGTTTGAGCCTCGCGACAAGCTTGCGCAGATTGGCTTCGTAGTCTGCTGGCTCGACTTGACGCTGGCCATTCGGCTGATGACGCAAATCGTGAATTCCCCAATTGAAGTGTATCACGTCCCAAGATGTCTCACCCAACCATTTTTCAATCGATTCCACCCCCTTAATGGTCGGACCGCCATTGGCTGGGATTCGATGCACGTTGGCTTTTCCTTCTAACAATTTTCGCGTCGGAAGCGTATAGCCCATCGATATCGAATCGCCGATAAGCAAGACTCTCGGTAGTCCGGCCACATCCTCGACCGGTCGAAGTTCCTTCGTCGGCTCTTTCGGCGTGGTCTTCGCTTTCGGCGTTGCTTCCTGCGTCACCCCCGAACTTGCGATGAGCATGCTCAAGACAGCACTAAGCCAACAACGCAACAAGCAAATCGGACGAGTTTTCTGACTCAATCGCATCACGAAATCATCTCCAATAAAAAGGAAGGAAGCCCAGGATGGAACTGGGATAAATTGCGGCCTGGAAATATCGACAGCAGGTTGTTCGATCCGTCAACGCTTTCCACGTTGCGTGAAACGACGAGAGTTGGAACTACCGGCCTAAGAAACACCATGTTCTAATAGGAATCGGAATTCTATCATTCGAACTCATGCAAAACGACTCGACGATGATCCCTCGAACGCTTGAACCCGAAGTCATGGATGGTGAGCTTGATGCGACCGAATACGACAACATGAACCATCAGCAAGTGAACGCCGCCTTCGCGGTCGATTTCCTTGCGACGCCTGGGCTTGGAATCGATTGTCTGGACCTCGGAACCGGTACGGCGCTCATTCCCGTCGAAATCTGCCAACGGCACGACAGGATTCGCTTCATGGCCATGGATGCTTCGGTACCGATGCTAGAATTAGCTCGGTATCGTCTAGAGCTATCCGGCTGCATGGATCGAATCCAGCTCATTCATGGGGACGTCAAACAGCTCAGCTTCGAGGAGCACTTCTTCGATGCCGTTATTTCCAACTCGTTGATTCATCACCTGCCAGATCCACGAGAAATGATTGCTGAAGCCTGGCGAGTTTTACGTCCAAGTGGATGGCTATTCATTCGAGATCTCTATCGACCCGCGACAGCCGAAGCCATTGAACAGCTCGTCGCAAAACATGCGCAAGGCGAGAGTGAATTCTCCAAGCAAATGCTTCGGCAAAGTCTACACGCAGCACTAGCGATCGATGAAATGCGAGTTCTGTTAACGCCGCTTGGCATCGATCCAAATGCGATTGAAATCACATCAGATCGCCACTGGACCCTACGAGCCCAAAAGCCCATTTAAGACCTGAGCAGGGACACATCCACCTGAGCCTGAGGCGCTAGCCGATTCTTCGAGCGCATCTAAATAGCCGTGCGCGATTGTGAAGCCTGAAAAATCTAACGATTTCGTCGAAATTCATGGTAACCTCTCCCATTGGGAGAGGTCGGACGCGGTAGCGGCCGGGAGAGGGTGATCGCACAACCGAGGATTTGCTGGTTTT
>JANOAI010000037.1:0-1992 GCA_031411055.1 Pirellulaceae bacterium | reverse complement strand
GTTAATAGCACCTTTCATGAATTCGAGGGCTGCTACGGCACGGCGCGTACTTACTCGCAAATCATGGACGGCTTCAAGTGCATCCGCGTCGGCATTGAGTGTCTTGGTGATACATTGATGAACTTCAGCTAACCGAGGTGTGATCGTTATCTCAACTGCGTCTTCCAAGGAAAGGTCCACGTAAAGGTCCACGGATTCTCTCGTTGCGGCTACGGCTTGCTCATTATCGTTTGGTGCGTTACTCATCGATGGGGTCCGATTCTTGTCGCAATAGCTGAGCCGGTTTTTTGGTTTTGCTTGTTTCAGCCGTTTTTGCCATATGAAACGCAATTCGCCAAGCATGATAAGCAATTCTCCGCAGCCAGCGAGTTCCATCGAGGCGATCAAGTGTTGCATCAAGCGACGTCCCGTCGCGGATTGTGCGTTCAATCATGGCTTGCCGAAAGGGTTCGGCAAGTTGCTCTAGTTCGACCCAAACGCTTTCGATGGTTTTGGCCGTGTCGAATGTAAAGCCATCTTGATTTACCGATCCAAGGACGGAAGAAAGTTTTTCACCCAACCGAAACAATTCGGGGTCTCGAATCACCGTTTTGAGCCGCTCTTCTTTTCCCGCTCGAACAAGAAGGCGACTAAGATGATCCAACACGTGATAGGAGGCAATCTGGTGCTGACCAGCTACTTGATCGGATTCACGGGTGCGTATGCGGTCCAGATACTCACTGGTTTTCAAAGTCGCTTGCTCTGCTTCCTGCAAGGCATCCATGAAAACGCGAGGTGATTTACGGGAACTCAGAAGCGTGGCCAGTTCCGAGAAAACGATCTTGCTGATCTCATCCAGTGTGGCTTGTACGCTTTCTAAGGCGACGCGCGGATTTGAAAGGAGCGTTGGCTCCAAGCGGCGCTCCAACGTACGTTTTCCGGCTGGAGCAAGCCAAACGATGAGCTTGCTGAAAGCTTTCGTAAATGGCAGCACGCAGAGCACGCCAAAAACGTTGAAAAGACTGTGAAAGGTTACCAAGCCAAATTCAGGATCGTTGCGCATTGCTTCGGGAACAAAGTTATTCCAAACTTGCGCGTAATACGGAACAATGTTAAAAGCAAAAATACCGGTGAAGATATTGAATACGACATGAGCCAAGCCTGTCCGTCGAGCATTCACATTTCCGCCCACTGTAGCAAGCATCGCTGTCGCGGTCGTTCCAACATCCATCCCCACAACTAATGAGGCCGCCTGCGCCAGCGACATGTGCCCAGCATGGAGGGCTGTCACAGCGGTTGCAACTCCTGCGCCCGAAGACTGGGTGATAAGCGTTACAACAACTCCAGTGAGAAAGAGCTGCGTTCTTCCCCATAGCGTATTAGGAGGGAAATTCTCGGGTGTCACGATTTCACTAAACCCAGCCATTCCCGATTGAAGAAGGGAAATGCCAAAGAAGAGCAGACCAAAACCAGCCAAGGAGGTGCCGATGGCTTTAATTCGCCCTCGATCCAACATGCGCATGAGCGCGCCCAGCAGAATTACCGGAAGTGCAATTCGCCCCAAATTCAATTTCACGCCGACGACGGCCACCAACCAACCCGTCATGGTGGACCCGATGTTGGCTCCAAAGATAATCCCAAGGGACTGCTGAAAGGTCATCAGCCCGGCACCAACAAATCCAACAGCCATGACGGTTACCGCGCCGGACGATTGAATCAATCCTGTCGCAACCGCCCCGGTCGCCGCTCCCGAGACAGGTCCTTTAGTAAAGCGAGCCAAGTAGGCCCGGATCGTATCGCCCGCAATCGCCTTCAGCCCATCCGTCATGAGTGACATGCCCACCAGGAATAACCCTACCCCACCGCAGACTTCAAGCAATCCACTCACGATGACGACTTTCTAATTCGACAGGACACGTTTCTAAAATCTATTGTACCTTGTCGTACTGAGCTTTCCCAATCAGCATGATCGCTCAATCGAAACGGAAACGCGAAAAATTGCACGTTCAGAGC
>JANOAI010000036.1:0-6303 GCA_031411055.1 Pirellulaceae bacterium | reverse complement strand
CACGAAACATGCGAGATCTCACCCTCCCCGCTGGCTCGTACCTCGCCAGTGACCCTCCCGCTCTTCGCTGGAGGGTGAAAGTAGATGGCATTGGGCTAACGCCGTTCGGCTGATTCAAAGTAGCGCTGTCGAGCTAAATTGCCGTGCGCGATTGTGCAGCCTGAAGAAGCTGACGATTTCGTCAAAAGACATCGTAATCTCTCCCATTGAGGTCGTGCAGCTTACGCGTTACCTCGCCCACGTCTTCGTGGGAGAGGTCGGACGTGGTAACGGCCTCTTTAGTGGAGAAGACCTTGCCTTCTGTATCGATCATAGGGGGGGCCGTGTTCTCATGATGAGTGATTTTGGTTTGCCGAGCTAAAGTTTTCGAGCCACATTCTTTTGGCGAGGTAACCTTCCAGTGCGCCGTAATGTCATGGACCGCCTGAGATGTTACGAGTGATGGGCTGGAGCGAAACCAGCGTCACGAGTGTATTGTTCCAACTTAGACTTAGGGTATGACGGACTTCTAGTCCGTCGGATCAAGCTGCGATCGACGGACTGGACGTCCGTCGTACAAGTTTTCCTGAACCCTAATTCTTAATTGCAGCAAAGCACTAGCCGGCCACAACCAAGTCTTGATGGACAATCATTCTGACAGCCTCAAATTGCTGGAATCTGCGACCTGTTTTTATCCGGAATAACTCACCGTTAATCGAAGACCCATGTTTTGGCGTAAGGAAAAAAAGGAGACTGCCAAGTATCGTCCGGCACGACGACTGGGGGTGGAACAGCTTGAGTCGCGATGGATGAACGCGGCTGGTGGAGTGCAGGTTAGCCTTCCGCTTCCAACGAATCCGGTTGGGCTCGCTCCAGCACAGCTGTCATCATCGAACGCTTCGCCCAATATTGTTTCTCGGATTTTGGTAGATGGCGGAACGGTCACGCGTGGTACCAGTGCTGCGATATCGGTGAAAGGAAATGATGACGGCGGTGAGGCTTTTATCGCCTACCGCTGGTCGTTTACGCAGGTACCCCTTGGCGCCCAAGTTAGCTTCGCGGCGAACAATTCGAACGCGGCAAAGAATTCGCGAATAACCTTTGATCGTGCCGGTGACTACACGATTCGAGTAACACTGACCGATCAAGATGGTCGCAGTACGGCAAGTTCGCTTACCTTTACGGTGCTACAAACACTTACCAATTTTGAAGTCAAGACGTTTGATGGGCAGCTTGTCAGTTCCAATACACCGATTCAAGTCTCGCGTACAAACCATCGACTCATCGTGCGTGGTCTCGATCAGTTTGGAAACACGATCGCGAAACTCCCTTCGATTTCTTGGTTAGCCAAGTCCGCTCCCTATGGAGCGGGGTTGGAGACCGCAATGCAAGAAAACGTTGCCACACAAAGTTTCTCGCGCGTTGGTCTCTATCAAATTCGCGCCTCTTCCGGCGTGGCTACATTTGAATATCGTGTGCAAGTAAACGCGACACCAACGACATTGAACGTAACGACTCCAACGGGCGCAGCGATTGTAAGTGGGAGCCGCATTAGTGCGACAACGAGTGGTCAGCGCTTTAGCCTTGTTGGCCGCGATCAGTTTGGGCAAAGGCTGCTGAATCAACCGGCGACAAATTGGAGTGTTTTGACTCGACCTGTGACCGCGGCTGCCAGTATTGGAACGTCGGGTGAAGAGGCGACGTTGACCGTTGATCGAGCTGGCGTTTATACCGTTCAGGCAACCCATGGCAGTCTGATATTCACGGTTACGGTAAACTTTGTTTCCACGCTGAATAGTCTTCGGTTTCAAACAAACACGGGTACGGTGATCGGACCAACCGATGTGCAGTCGACGAACACTCGTTCGATCCGAGTTACTTTGCGAGGATACGATCAGTTCAATAACTCGATGCAGAACCTTCCGGGCTTTCATTGGTTGGCCGTTTCTTCGCCGGTCGGTGGCCGCGTCACGGGAGCGTTCGATGCGGGTCAAGCGAAAGTCAGCTTCAATCTGGCGGGTGCCTATTCGGTGCGTGTGAGTGCTGCCGGAGTGACTGCCCTTCTCTCAGCCCAAGTCAATCAAACGTTGACGTCCATCGCCGTCACCAACAGTCTGAATCAACCCGTTCGGCATGGAACTGCCTCATCCATAAGCGCTGCATCTGAATCGTTGGTCGCTTCCGGACGCGATCAGTTTGGTTCGGTCATGCAAATTCAGCCGACATTCAATTGGACGTTGTTGAGCATTCCTAAAGATAGTGCAACCATCATTGCGACGCCGGCGAGTTCAACAGCGAGTATGAATTTTGATCGGGCAGGGGTCTATTCGCTTCGTTTGACAGTGCCGAGCATGCCGGTGTTCGAGACTCGCATCGCTGTGAATCAAGTCCTTTCGGGCCTCGCTTTCGTGCCGGATAGTATTGTGATCAATTCGGGAACTTCACGGCAGATGGTGGTCGAGGGGCGAGATCAGTTTGGTCAGGCCATGTCCGTTGCCTCACCGGTCGCTTGGTCTGCAACGGGTGGGACAGTTGTCAACTCAGGGCTTTTCACGGCCGGGAATGTGGCTGGTGGATTTGCCGTCACGGCTAGGACGGGAAACTGGACTACCAACCTTGCTGTGCAGGTGATTTCCGGTAACCC
Organism: Pirellulaceae bacterium; assembly: GCA_031411055.1. Classification (GTDB taxonomy): domain Bacteria; phylum Planctomycetota; class Planctomycetia; order Pirellulales; family Pirellulaceae; genus JAIYDQ01. The sequence goes on along the minus strand of JANOAI010000036.1, from coordinate 3,680 downwards.
TGGAGCGATTTTTACCGACCCCAATTTTGCGAATGCTGTCAGCGCTGCCTACGCAGACAATTCGATTAGTCGACTCGAAATGATCAGTCTGCTACGCGGGGTTGGAACGGATGGAACCGTGAGCAATGCCGAGTTGACGGATATGCGGACGCTTGTGACCAGCCTCAGTTATGTGATGCCGAGCTATGTTCGGGCGCTGGCTAAGAACGTGGTTTTTTACAACATTGCGAACGCAAACTATCAAGGGCAAGTCGCGGGCAACCTGGTTGAAGGGAGTTCGGCGGCTTTGCTGAACAACTTGATTGATAAGTGGTTTTTGGGGGCCGACGTCCCGGCGATTGCGGGAGTCGGAGTGTCCTACCAAACAGTCTCTGGAACATTGTTTGAGGGGAATCTCGGTAGCTCTCAAATCATTCCAGGCCCCGCGGGAAATTCATACTTGTTTGCTTCCTTGGGCTCAATCGCCGATCGCAACGGGAATGCTATTCGGAATATGTTCTTGGACAATGGCGACGGTACTTTTACCGTTCGATTCTATGCCGGTTCACTAGGAAGTTTTGTTGGTAACAATGGCCGCATCACCAACGGATTCTCCACGGGGACGGGCAAGGCCGATTATGTTACGGTCAGTCGACAGCTTCCTGCCCTGGCGGATGGCACATTGGTTTATGCTGGGGCTGGGCAGAATGTTGCGACGGCTTCCGCCATCTGGGCGGCATTGGCCGAGAAAGCCTATGCCCAGTGGAATGAAACCGGGAATGCGGGCCGAAACGGTGTCAATTCCTATGCCGCGTTAGCTGGCGGTTGGATGTCGACATCGAATGCACATATTCTGGGATACAATTCAACGAATCTAGCTTTTTCAAGCGAGATCCCCGAAACACTTATCGAAGCGTTGACATTGCGGAAAGCAGTTACGATGAGTACCCGCGCTGGGGCCAACAGTGGTGGGTTGGTTGGTTCTCAGATTTATTCGATTGTCAATTACAACTCGGCACAAAAGACATTTACATTGAAGACGACCTCTGGAAATGTGCTTCCCACTCCGCTGACATGGGCTCAGTTGCAAGCCAATGGATTGCATTTTTGTGTGGTTGGCCCGATCGTGTCGAGTAGCTTCAACGCTCTCGTTTCGTAATGGCTGAGATGGCCGCGTCTCGCGTCGAAGAGGATGTTACGGCAAATTCTATATGCAGCCAAATCGCATATAAAAAAAGCTGATTTGGCTGGGTATAGATCAAGCGTAAAAAAGATCTTCGAGTTTGACTTCGTTGGCAATGTGGGCTTGCGAGTGGATGTTGTCAATCAAGCCAGAGGCTGAAACCATGGTTAGAAAGATGGCTTTTCTTGTTCCTGTACGTTGTCGGAAGACGGCGGCCTTGCGTTGGAGTTCGGTCGCATAGCGTTTGTCGATCGTAAAGGGGTCGGCCGTGAATTTCACTTCGCACAGGTTAATGCAATGGTCATGACGGTCGATTAAGAAATCGACTTGGGCTCCCATGTCGTGGCTGGCTTTGGCGACATAATGCCAGCTCGCCTCTTCGGTCAGAACGCCCGAGATGCCAAGTGCTTTCTTGATTTGGGGAATGTGAGTCAAGGCGACGTTCTCGAACGCATAGCCACACCAAGATTTCCATTTTTGGCCAGCCGATTTGGCAAGCCATATATCTTGGCCACTCATGCGATTCGTTTCGATCCAATTGAAATAGAACAAAGAATATTCGTCGACGAGTCGCCACAAGCTATTCTTGCGATCAGCTTTCCAGGCTGGCATTTCTACGACGAAGCCAGACTCGACCAATTCGTTCAGGACTTTCGTAAGTGTCCCACCGCTAGCCAGGCCGGTGGCTTGAATAAGTTCGCTCCGCGTTAGTCCTTTGTGTTTTGAAGCCAACGCGCGGACAATGGCTTCATGTTGATCGGCATTCTCAAACAGCGATTGGTAAAGATTCATGAACTCATTCTTCAGCAAACCCTCTTTCCGAAAACAAAGCCGATCGATGTTTTGGGCGGCTGACTTACCCGCTTCGACTCGTTGCAGGTAGTGAGGAATACCGCCGATCGCCATGTAGAGTTCGGCAATCTGGAAATCGTTCAGTCGGACACGCTGATGTTCGAGGTACTGCTTCGTTTCGGAAAGCGTAAAGGGACTCAGTCGAAGCCGCGACGTGGCTCGATTGTGTAGTCCGCCCCGGGCGTTGATGATCTTGTGAATCATCCACGAGGCGGCCGAACCACAAATGACGCACTTGATACTCGGATCGCGACTGGCATAGGTGTTCCAGAACGCCTCGAAGGCCGAAAGGAAGCCTGAGCGACGCGTGGCCAACCAAGGGAACTCATCGAAAAAGAGGACGCGTTTCTTCGCTGGCTTATGCCTTTTCAACCAAGACTTTAATTGTTCAAAAGCCTCCAACCAAGTTGCGGGACGCGACGTCTGCTTGCCGCCCTGACTTTTCAGTTGAGCTGCGAAATTTTCAAGTTGTCGATCATAGCTCTCGTTATGCAGTCCCGTTAATTCGAAGACGATTTGATCTTTAAGGTGTTGCCTAATGAGATAGGTTTTTCCGATCCGTCGACGTCCGTAGACAACGACGAGTTCTGCGTGCGACGATTGCATGACTCGATTGAGTTCAGCTTTTTCGTGATCGCGGCCAATGACTACAGTCATAGTGGTTTATTCATATCTAGCCAAAAGACGGTCAAAAAATGACGATTTGGCTGGTTATAAACCAATCGCTCACTGGAAGCCAGTCTAATCGAGGTTGACTTATATCCAGCCAAATATTTGTTTTGAAAGACCGATTTGGCTGGGTATAGGACTGACTCCCAGCAGCCGAGCTACGAGGGGGAGGAATCTTAGGGTCGTGCAAGGTGTTGAGCCTTCGCGAGGGGAAGGAATGCAAGCGGTTGCCTAAAAAGCCTTTGGCGGAGGCGCGGTTGACAGGTCACGAACGGACGGCAGACAATCTGCCGAGCCAGCAGAATCGTGCACAGCCTGGCGTTTCGTAGCAATAACGTACCTCGCGGCCCAATCCGTTGTCCTTCCGATCCGGCTCAAAAATCGAACTTTTCCTCATGCTGACCGTGGCAGCTTGTTGTCTGGCCGTCGGTGGAATCGTTCAATGGCTCTCCGGTTCGCGCTTTGCGATGGGGTTTACTGGTATTGGTGTGGCCGTGTGTTTGGCGGCTTCGCTACCGCCGTTGTGGTTGCGTTCAATCCTGGTGAAGCCGGAAGTTGCGACATTTTTGCCGATTCTGACGATGTGTTGGCGGTCCGGGGTGGTTCTTATGCCGATCGTCGTGGCGGCTGCGACAAAATGGGCCAACCTTTATTCTTTCAGCCTTACATTACTGGGCTGTTATTTTCCATTCTTGGTATTAGAATCCGCCCTTTCAATTAGACGAATTCGAAGCGAATCAGGTCCGCCGAGACAGCATGTCCAACATCATCCTCCACATTAAAGACAGTTACTACTTCGAAGTGCCGAAGATGCTGTCTCGAGGTAGTGCCAAATCGGTGAAAGATCTTCCCGGTTGGCTCGTTCGGCTTGACGACGACTACCAAAATTTTGAAGCCGACTCGATCATTGCTGGTCTCAAGTCGATGGGGGTTGATGAAGTAAATCTGGGCGGTCTGAAAGATCAGTGGATCGCTTGGAAAGAGGCCGGGAATCAGC
>JANOAI010000035.1:0-3050 GCA_031411055.1 Pirellulaceae bacterium | reverse complement strand
ACTAGAGCATTTTCATGAACGACGTAGGCTTGGAAAACGGGGTCAGGTACCAAAAGCCGGAACGGCCCTTCGGGTGCTTTGCACTTTTGGTACCTGACCCCGTTTGCCGAATGGCTATATGAAAAATGAAAATGCTCTAGCAAGTTAAATCGACGTTCTTCTCGGACATTCGCCAGCTACTTGCGTAACCATAGCATGTTTTGCAGTTATGCGGTCTTGAGCAGATTGGACTGTCGTTTGCTCATTGTTACCGACATTTTCCATGGCGCAGACGTCGGAAAATTTCCAATGCGAAAATTTGCAAAGTCCTTGACTGGTGGGAAAAGTGACTGCATAATCCTGCTGAAGGTGATGACGGCTACCTGCCCCGGCTGTCGTCCCATGTGCCCGCTCCGAACCTCTGCCCCGTTCCGGAGCGGGTTTTTTTTGCCTCAATGGCGTTGCTATTTCGTTTTCTGTTTCTCTGAGATCGGGTTTCCGCGAAATCTATTTTCCTCGCGATGTTCCTTCATTTTCCTGCCTTCTGAAAAGCATCGAATTTTTCTCGAAGACTTTCCGGTGGGCGAACTCTCGATCCTTCTTCGCGGATCCCTCGAAGACTATCGTTTTGTTCTTGCACAGCTCGAATGCGATCGCTTGAAGGAATCAAACCCAACGAACGCAAGGCGTCATCGTATTCTTGCTTCTTCATTGGCTGTTTCAACGACTCCTCTCGAGCCTTTGACCATCGATCAACGAACTCCTGAAGTTGTTCTTTCGTCCAACCCATTCGCTTAAGTAGGGCTGGATCGGGTTGATTTCGCTGCCGATCAAGAGCCTTGAGTACCATGTCGGTCGCTTGCCGAGCATACTCGGCTTCGGCTTCGACCTTTTCTTGCGATGCGACGATCGTCCCTCGATTCACTTGGTCGCCATTGTCTGAACGCTCACTATCGTTGTTTGGTCGCGCCGTTCCTGTGCGGTTTCCATCTTGGCCTGAGGACGTAGCTTGACCTGGTTTAGCAGATGGATTTTGGCTATTCCCTTTTGCGTCTTTCGAAGGTATCCCTTGTGCTGACTTACCATCATTCGATTGCTTAGAGTTAGAGTCGGATGACGGGCTCGGTGAATCAGTCTTACGATCCTGGCCTGTCCCTTTCGGCGAACCTGATGGTTTCGCATTGCCTGGTTCACTGCCTTGGTCACTTTGGTTCTGAGAAGCGGAGTCACCTTTCGATGCATCACCTGATTCCGCTGATTCTCCGGACTTGGACGAATCAGTCGACTTCGATTGTTCTCCGTTCTTTGAATTTTCTTTTCCGCTCGATTTTCCGTCTGGCGACGACGAGCTCTGTTCGTTGGACTTTTCTGAGGAAGACTTTGATTCATCGTTCGAAGTTTTGCCGGCTCCTTGGTTTGTTCCCTGCTTACCATTTTGCTTACCATTTTTTGGTTCGGCCATTTCATCGGAGCCATTTTTTCCGTCCGATGATTTTGCATCTGGAGATATTTCTGCGTCGTTCTTCGCCGGATTTCCTGAAGATGACTGGGCACCGCTTTGGGAATCTCCACTTTGTTTGCCATCTTGACCTTGTTTGCCATCTTGTTTGGTACCGCTGGACTTAGCATCCTTCGGTTGAGTGTTGCCAGTTTGGCTGTCACCCTCAGATTGATTTTCATCCGACCCTGGCTTGCCTTGGTTGGGCTCGTTTCCTTGCTTTCCCTGTCCATCGTTTTTGTTGGAGCTTGACAGCTGAGAAGGAGATGGAGCACCGTCCGCACCCGACTCCGATGGATCACCTGACTTAGCACCAGACTTGGATTGGGATCGATCATCCGACGTGGAAAGATCGTTCGGAATGGAATCCGGTTTTTTGGAATTGTCTCCCTTTTGATTTGACGACGTGTTTTTCGATTTCGATGATTGGCTACTTCCTTGACTATCGGATTGAGCGGTGGAAGGATTTTCGGACTGATCGCCACGTTGGTTTTCAGAGCTCGTTCCTGGTCCTTGGCCGCGTCCATTCGAAGGCTTCACCGATCCCGGTTGATTCTTTTCCAACCATTCCTGAAGCTTCTCAAAGGCTTCGCCATCGTGCATGGAATCCGACGATTCGCCTTGGCCTTTGGTTGCCCCATTCGAACCATCGGAAGCTGGCTCGCCGTTCTGAGGCCCTTGGTTCGGGGATGGAGACTTGCTTGAGTTTGCACTTGGCTCATTCGAAGAAGAATTCTGGGCCCCATTTGAATTGGGGTCGTTACTTTGACTTTGCCCCCGACCGTTGGAATCCATTGACGACGAACCTTGCTTTCCGTTCTCTCGACTTGCGTCTGCAGCGCCGCTTTGCTGGGAAGCGTCGGCTGTTTGGCCTTTAGAAGACTGGCCATCTTGCTTACTACCGTTGCCTTGCTGCTGATCTCCAGCCTTACCATTCGAGGGTTTTGAATTGGGCGATTCATTGGGCGTAGTACCCGACGGAGGTGGCTCGGTCGATCCTGGATTCGAATCCGACTTCGTCGAATCGTTGGATGGATCGGACCCATTCGGAGTCGATTTGGGCGATTGCTTTTGGGCTGGGTCGTCGGGCGAATTTGTCTTTTCAGCCTCGTTACTTGAGGGCTGAGGAGGAGAATTGGGATCGCGTTCCGAATTCCGGCTGTTCCTATTCTCGTTTGATGAGTCTTTGGCTTTTTCCTTTGTTTTTGAGTCGTCTATTCCTTTAGGACTTGATTCCTGGCCAGGTCGTTCGGGTTTCGAAACATCGTTCGTCGATTTTTCATTCTGAGTTGCTTCGGTAAGCGTTACGCGAATAACTCGCGATTGTCGGATATTGGGTGCCGCATGCTCGTCTCTTCCAGTGCAGCGGTTATCCTGCGCAATCGCGCTCATTTCAATCTTTTGTCCAGGCCGTAATTTGAGAGCCGATGGATTCAAAACGTAGGAAGTCGCCACGTTGCCTGTGATGCCTACTGGATCATGAAAGAGTTCTTTTGACGATGAATTCTTCCCCACCAAGTTCGCGGTGATCGTGATGCGAGACAATCCAAAATCGGGATCTTGCGCCCGTATT
>JANOAI010000034.1:0-2054 GCA_031411055.1 Pirellulaceae bacterium | reverse complement strand
GTGCCGAAGAAGTTTGTAAGGCGCTAGACATTTCGACGTCAAATCTTTGGGTTTTGATGCACCGGGCGCGGTTAGCGCTTGCCGAGTGCATGAAAACCCGATTAGCGATGGAGAATCGTTGAAGTGTCACGTTGCAAAGACATTACCAAGCTAATTTCGGATTCGATGGAACGAAAACTCTCATTGTGGCAACGCATTGACCTGCGGACGCACTTGGTCTTATGTGGCTTCTGTCGCAAATTTCAAGCCAACGTGCTGGTGCTTCGCAAGCTGGCAACGAGCACGTTAGCATTTAGCGAAAAAGGCGAGAATGCCGCAGAAAAACTAAAACTGTCGATGGAGGCTAAAACTCGAATTCGTAACGCAATCCGCCAACAATAAGGTTGATTTTCAGATTCGCTAAAGAAGGTTGTAAGCCAACTTCGCATCAGCCGTCAACTCTTGTGATTGGCTGTCTATCAACTTGTTTACGCGCTTTCTGTGATATAAATGAACGAGCGGATCTGGTTTTTGAAAAACTGCGACTTGCTGCAGAAAATGAGCCCTGACCAACTCGATTTGCTAGAGAAGCATTGCCAACGGCGAAAGTTCGTTGCGGGTATTCCTATCTACTTGCCATCAGAGAATGCAGATTCAATCTACTTGGTCGGGAGTGGTTTGGTCAAAATCTGTCATCTAACTGCTGACGGAAAAATTTCTACACTAGCCTACGTTAAACCTGGCGAAGTTTTTGGCGAGCTGGCTCTTTTCGATACTGGTGAACGCGGTGAATACGTTGAGTCGGTCGAGGTAAGCGTACTTATTCGCATCCCGAAGCAACGCATACAGGAGTTAATGAACCGTGATTTGGATGTTGCGCTCGCAGTAACTAAACTTGTTGGACTCAGGCGGCAACGAATTGAACGTCGCTTACGGACACTCTTGTTCACATCCAACCAACATCGTCTGAACCATTTGCTTCTCGACTTAGCAGAGCAATTTGGCGAAGCCATCGATGGCGGCATTCGGCTCGGACTCAAGCTCTCTCATCAAGAAATCGCAAACCTCATCGGCACTACGCGAGAGACCGTGACTATTCTGATGGGCAAGTTGAAAACAGATGGCTTGATCAGTGGACAACGACAGACGGTGATCCTAAACGATATTTCGAGACTGGCTGAGTCGGTTGGCCGTCGTGCGTAACGCACTGAATCGTTTGACCGGGTGCAGCCCAAGCCGACTGTGGAGTGTTCGACGACGGACTGCGCTGATCGAATAGCCCTTAGTTTCTCAGCACAAAAGGGGCACTTCTTCAGATGCTGCTCAACCTGCGCTAGCCGAGTTACAGACAGTGAATTGGATGCATAGTCAGGTAGCAACTTGACTACTTGATCGCATGCGAGCCCGCTTGACTTCGAACTAAACGGCGATGGCAAGCTCCCGGTCCAGGCAAGTAACATGACCAAAGTCAATGGAATTGCCCAGGCCGCGCGCTTTATCGTCCGTTGTCGCCGGGAGCGATTTGCCACGGATTGCAAAGTTCCCTTCGGACACTCTTCCCATTCGTCAGAGCTTACTGCATTCGGATTCATCTATTGGTTCTTTTCGGACGGAAAACTGGTCAGTGAAAGTCCAGGTTGACTCAAAACGCATCAACGTTGTAAAGCACTCTATTTTATCGCCAGTCCGATGCTCTGCTGTATGTGCGATCGCTCACCGATGTCAAGAAAACTGAAATTTTCTCCCAGTTCTGTGTGAGCCTGCACACAGATCTGAATCACTACACAAGCTCAAATGCCATCCAGTCGATTGACTGCGATTCAAAAAGCTGACAGCACCGATTGTTAAGGTTACGCAAATCCGTCCCGACGCTGCTGAATCGACGATTACAAATATTCTATCCACAGTCGGAACTCGCCAGGAATATCAGGTGATCAGTGGTCCAAATGCGGCTGGCAGTCCCACGAGCCTTACCGTTGGCGGCAACAAACAGCGACTCAGGTAACGCTGATGTGGGACGCACCCGCTGGCGTGCCACAGCTTAACTATCCTTTTACCTATGAGCTGTTTCTTAA
>JANOAI010000033.1:0-3552 GCA_031411055.1 Pirellulaceae bacterium | reverse complement strand
AGAGCCGATGACTGGATTCGCACCAGCATGGACCTGTTTACAAGACAGGTGCCTTTCTCAGTCGAGCCACATCGGCAGGTCAGCAGGAACGCAGTGATTCGAACACTGTCCATCGGCTTTGGAGACCGAGTCCGGTCCCAGGCGAACATTCCTGTATGGCAGACCCCTTGGTTGTACTCATCGGTCGCCGATGGGCTTAGGAAGTTTCAGTTATCAGTTACCGTTGCTCGGGCCAGAAGACGCGCCATCGCACTATCGTGCTCGCTTACATTTTCTAGCAACGCATGAAACGAGCGAGACGGTGTTTGACGTCAAAGTCCGAGGCATGTTTGTCCTCAAGGATATCGCTCTTGATGTCGCGACCAATAAGTTCAAGCCAAAGGACGTAGACATACCATCCATTGCGGTAACAGCCCATTTGATAATCGAGTTTGTCCCCAAGAAAGGGAATCCACGAATCAACGCCATCGAAGTTCTACGAATGGATTAGCCTTCGAAAAGGAAAGCCTTGTCGCGAGTTGCCTGATTCGCGATGATCGCAACAATCAACAAATGTCGGTTTCGCTTCGTATCGAAGGAGGAAAAGACTTTCAGTTATCGAACAATGTATTTTCCAATGGCAGCGAATCCGTCCCCTAAGCTCGACTTCCGATATCAATCGCTCGTTATTCGGGATGTCTGAGCGCATTTACCTCGGCTTCATGACGAACTGCCTTATCTTTATCTTGAATTGGCTTTGCAAGGCGGTTTGCGCCATTCCGTTCCTACGGAAGCCGGGTTCGTTTTTGAACCGATCATTAGTTCAGGGTTCAAAGTCGTTCTATCGTTACGCTAACTCGTGAAGGATTTGGGACAGCAATTCCGAAAACTGTTTTCCGAACGCGAGTGAATCAAACAACAACGAGCGTGGCAGTGCGTAACGAATTTCATTGTTAATCGCCCGTCGAAGATCGTGATTGCGACCGACTTGAATTGCTTTGGAAATATAGTCTTCATCGGAATGAGCGACGAGCAATTGGCTTAGTGCCGAAGAGAGTTCTTCAATCACACTAGCCGACATTTGTGAGTGACGATGATCGCTAGTTCGCGTGATGACGGGAATAGACAGGCGCAACAACTCGATCGTTAATCCATGCCTTGAAAGGGGATATGGATCCAAAAACACATCAATATGGCAAAGGTAATTTCGGAGTTGTTCTATGCTAGGGTAGGGTTCCGCCGAGAAAAACCGAAGTCGAGCAGGGTCAATCCCGCACGCCGCAAACACGGAGCAGGTCTCTTCAACGAAGGCTTCTTTTCGATTGCAGCGAGTACGCTCTGATTCAAAAGGAAACATGAGAAGGATCGAATTTGGTACATCGGCTAAGATTCGCGACCATGAAACTAGCGTTTCGAATCGAGACTCGATTGCCGAAAGGCCAGTCCCAAATACGACAATCTCGTTGGAAACACCTAAACAATCGCGACCGACACCTTGTACAGGCTTCGGTTGCAAATTGCCGAACGAATAGCACAGGCCCGAATGAGGAAGCTTCCAGATTTTTTCCGTACAATCGCGATTTATCCCTGCGCTTCCTTCTCCGCATAAGAATCCATCGATCGCCCTGGAACCGCTTGTCATTCGAGAATTTGCAACTAGGTGATATCGGGCAACGCGGCAAACGCTGATTTGACTAATTCGGGGATGGCATGCGAAATCATTCGCGAATACAAGAACATCGAGATCATCAGCGCGAAGATAGTCGAGCTGCTCATGCAAGTGATGCGGCAAGTACGAAAGCTTGGCGACCCTGCTGACTGCGTACTGTTCCAAAGAACTGCTTGGTTGTTGGATAAGGTAGAGTTGTACATCAAACCGGAAATCCAGAGACTCGAAGAGAGGAAGGTTAAAGAAAGTTTCCGCGGAGGGAGTCAGATCATCCAACAAAAATCCAATTTTCGGCCGTCGAGCCGAATCAAAGCCACCGATATTCCAGTCGACGGCAAAGCCCCAAGTCCGCAGCGCCGCATCATTAATTCCTGCATAGCTTTCCTGCAACTCCCGGAGACTACGATCGGAATTGATGTACGGTGAAAGAGGTTCGTTTGCCATAACTCGCAACCACAAATACTTGAGGTAGCGATTCGTCGGATCTGCCTGAAATCTCACCGCAAAACTAGCCATGGCGCGGCAACGTGTTTCAAAATAGCGATCTGAGGCTCCGTTCGAGATAAAGTAGTCGCGTGCTGTTTGGAGATACCGAAAAGCATCAATCCAGAGCCATTCTGGCATGTTATCGATGTCGATGGGCGCTGGGAATCGTTCTGGAGAATACTTTAGCATCCATGCAATCAAGACTCCGGCTGCCGTACAACCATTGTTTGGAGCAACAAACAACCGACTACTCTCCAGGGATGGATCTGGAAAATTGGAATCGGATGAAGCTTCTACGTCCCATAGTCGTGAATGAATATAGCGAGACGTAACTTTGCCCCACGCACCACGATAAGCATATTCAACTTGGTCTTCCGATACCTTCAGCCAAAAGTCGATCAGCTGTTCCTTAGCGACTTTGATATCAGTCCAATAATCCGATGCAAAATGGCTGCGTTCAAATTGATCAAACAACAAATCTAGTCGCGCAGCCTCGCTTTCCAGTGGCAAGATCGTTTTGGACTTCAGTTTCTCAAGGATCCTACCAGCACGATCGGGGCGACAGATTTCTTGGCGTTCCACGTAATCTAGAAATCTGTAGATGTCTGCGTCCGTTTCAAGGTACTGCATTGGGTTTCCAGGATAATCCCAAATTGAATGCACGGCATCCCGAAAATGGTATCTGAGAATAGCTCTGGGTTTATATCGATTCACTTCGGTCAGCGTCGAGCAGAAAGGTGCGCTTCCTTTGCCCATGATGGCCATACAACGATTGCTAATGCTTGACAGTACTCGCAAATTGCACTCCGAACAGTCGACCACGTTCGGGGCAATGTAATGAGGATCGGCAGCGCAATAAAAGCGAAACTGCGGATATCTGGAAGCAAGCTCCGCAAGTGGGAACTCATAGTCCGAATGTTTCGATCGAGCCACTGAGTTATCCACGAAAACAGCGTTCGGACCGACAGCAACCTCGACCGGCGGAAAGTCCAACATCGGAATATAGCGACTGCAAATCTTTAACGAAGTGAGACCGTACGCTTCGATCTGTTGGTTATAAAGGGTTGTTATGCTTTGCCAATTAAATCGAGTAAACGTGGGCAAGCTACCAATCCAAAGATAGATTGGCAAATACCCCTCGGGGCAAAGATGCAGTAGTGTTTCACGAGGTTCTTGCATCGGAGGGTCGTTGCGAGGGTCGCAAATCACGGTCACCGGGAGGTCTTCGACAAGATACGCCTGATTACTCCAGCAGCCGTAAGCAATTTGAACGTCATGTTCATCCAATACACGTCGAACGAGTGGCCTTGTTAGTATCAAATCCCCCGCATGCCAGTTGACCCAGAAAAACAACCTTTGCATGGCAAACCTTTCCCTAATTCGACTGTCCCCAATCCTTACGGAAGGCATAATCTCAT
>JANOAI010000032.1:0-25593 GCA_031411055.1 Pirellulaceae bacterium | reverse complement strand
AATTGCTCGTGCCAAGTGCACATCACTCCTACTAGATCGATCACCAACGAAGGCACCAAGTGAAGGGACACAAAATGTGAAAAGAAGCCCTTTTCCAAAATAGTGGCGACCGCCACTTGCAAACCCAGGACTTCATAGTTGGTCGTGATATTGAGCAACAGATCGAAGGTGCGAAGGCGGCTTTCCTTTTGTTCTGGCGTCAAACTGGGATTGGCGACGATGGCATCGCGTAGCAAAGTTTTGACCGGTTTTTTGAGTAGTGGAACCTCGGTTTCAAGAGCCGTCTTCAGTTGTGGCGGGATCAAACCCGATGCGGAAATCTTCTCAAAGATCGGCTTTACAATCGACGTTACGAATGAACCGACATCGAGGACAACATTCTGGATTTTGACAGTCGGCGTTCGCAAAGCAACATCGGTCAGGGCACTCAAATGCAGAATATCGATGGGGCGACCACCATCGGGTTGAGTCGCATCGGGAATTCGCCAATCGACTGCCAAACCGGCCGAGAAGCTTGGCAATTGATTGTTGCGGTTGATCTTGGTTTCAAATAAGCCAACAAGATGGGATTCGACGTTGAGCTGAACGCTATTGCTCGGAACGATCAGGTTCAGCTTGCTAAAATCCGTTAACTCGCTGAGCGTTAGCTTCCCATCGCCACTCGGATCAACCATGTTCATCGCGAAGTCGACTGCTAGATAGGATGTCGGCTCGATCGAAAGACTCACGTCAAGCGCCCCGAGCTTCGCGGCGATATCGAGATCCGCTTCGATGCGACCGCCGATTTTAAATTCAGGCTGTGGCAAGTCGGTCAAAAAGAAGAAACCTTCGGTTTTGGAAATCCCGAAGCCGATATTCAGCTCGAGATTGCCGTTTAACGTCACCTCCCCTGAGCTTTGTAAATTTAGGAAATCGATCCCCAAATCGAAATCACGACTCGTTACAAAGCCAGGGTTGTATTTGAAGCGGACGATAACGCCCGTCGTTTCCGCTCCGTTCTTTGTCGCGACGATAAGGTCGTTGGAATTGATAGCCGGATCGCTATCAAAGTTTCCAATCGGTGCAATGTTTGGAATACCCGCCAACGCGGTTCGCAATACGTTGAGAGCCGCATCGACACCGGCGTTGGACGCGTTGGCCTTCAGCCCGTCACCTCCGTTGGCAAGGAGAGCGTTTATAACTGTTCGTAACGTTTTCGCCCCCGGTTGATCGCTTTCCAAAAAGTTAAGCCCGTCTCGGACGCTCTTACCAATAAAAGGAATTTTGCGATCGAGTAGATCGAGATCCAGGGCGCGATCTCCTAACTCAAGCAATCGTTCGAGACCTTCGATAAGCGATCCAAAGTTCAAAAATTGTGCACTGAGGAGTTCGGTGACTCGGTGGGCTTCAATGCGAAGCTTATTCTGCGGCAAAACGTTGCTTGCGATCGGGGTCGATAAGCCCGTTGGCATCGACAATCCTAAACCAGTCCCAGCGGTCGTCGCGAACTCGGAAGTGAAGGCAGCAAAACTCGTGAAATTGCCACCGACCAGAATCAATGCATCCGAACCAGTCAATGTGTTTGGTCGCGACCCGACCGTGCCACCACTGTTGTCGCCGTCGATCGGAATAACGGCTTGGACCGAGCCATTGAATTGCGGTTGGATCGATGCCGATCCAAGATCCTTGAGAGGAATTCGCCTATTGGCATTCGTGGTGCTGAGGTTCGCCCCCGCACTAACATTAACCAGCACTCGTCCATCAACTACCTTGAAGCTAATAGGCCCCAAGACGACATCCAAGTTGAGCGGAATCGGAGTCACAGACGGCGAACCGATTGTGTAACCGCTGTCGGCCAGCAAGGAAACCGTAACGCCAGATGGAGACGCTGAATCGGTATCGAGGAAAAATCGATCACCTATCGATAAGCCAGCTCCGGTCAGAATACCGAAGGTCAAATCCAACTTGCCGGTGGCGGCCAGCGTAAGATTCGCATTGCCATCGACCGAAAGACCATTGGTTCCAAACTGAAAGGCCAGTGGTGTCGTATTTGAAAACGTTTTAGAAACGGCAAACTTAAAGCGAACGGCATCATTACTGAGGATGACATCGACCGTTGCCGGTAGGCCAGCGAGAATGAGTTTTTGATTGATATAGTCTTGGAATTTGGCGACAGTTGCAATCGACGAATCGTTGGCGGGATCACCGAGCGTTGTCGCGACAACTTGCCCAAGGTCGATCAAATCAGCCACGCTACGATTCACAACAGGAATGGGCTTACTAAAAATATCGCCGCGACCTGTCGCTTGAAGTTTCTCGATCAACAAATCCAGGGCCGCGAGCACATCGGCCGCGGAAATATTGCGGAACGACTGTAGTGCCGAAAAGTCAGCACTGACTTGAATATTGGAGAAGACCGTGGAAAGATCCGCGAAGCTATTGATTCGTCCAGGTGCCGTCGCAGTCGATTCGCCATCGAGACTGATCTTAACGGTCCCGAGGCTTAGACCACTCGGACCGCCGACCGTAGCGGCAATCTTCAGGCCGTCGATATCGATCGATCCGTCGAGATCAAAGGCCAATACGTCCAACGGCTTGGTCACAAGATTCTGAAGGGTGATCCGTTGATCCGATGTATCGGTATCGGCATCCTTGAGATCGAACTTGGCGACGAGGCTTGCGTGAATCCCTTTGTTGCCGTCTTCATCGATTGGTGTGTTTGGATCGTCGAGGGGCGCCCCGTTGGTTCGATCCTCGGAAAGGACAACATCCAAGAAGCCAATCGAACCTTGAACTTGAGGATCATTCAACCGAACCGTCACGTCGAGTGAAGCGAGCGGTATACCGGTCGGCTGAGCGCCGTTCACCGACGGAGTAGGATCAATAGTCGCCACGACGTAAACGCGATCGAAGATCGACAAGGCATTTCCGTCTGATCCATTCTTGGCCAATCGAACTCCCAAGGTGATTTCGAACTTCGGATCGACAATGACTTCGGCGGTAGCACTTGCGTCGAGCTTCAGCCCATCGGCCTTGCTTGCGAAATCGATCGGTAGTCGAAATGTTCGCGGCTTTGGATCAAACGTCAACGGAATCTGAACGGCGAAGTCGGGAGCACCGATCGTTCCGACGAATTGAACCCGACTGAACAACTCGATTCCGGTCGCGCGCTCCAGCTCGCGAATAAGATCTTGAAGCGACGGGATTTGAACTGGAACACCATTGAGCAGACTACGTAGTTGTGATTCGAGTTTTCCGCTTCGATGGATTGAAAAAGCACTGCTTGCTGATGGCGGGGCAGCCGTTTCAGGAAACTCGATCGTAAACGCAGAGACCGAAACTTCAACCACGACGGCGGACAGCGTAGCTCCTGAGGATGAGGCATAGTCCACGATGTTACCGACCTCGATTCCCAACTCGGAAAGTTTGAGATCGTTTGTCATGACGAAGACTTGTGCATTGCCAGCAACAACCGTTGGCGTTGAACGCGAGAAAATGTCGGTCGCTGCGATGACTAAGGCCGTCGGCGCGGTATCCAAGACTTCGCCGAGTGTCTTGTTTATCAGCGGGATCTTTTTATCGAGCACATCGACACCGGTTGCTTCTTCGACGGCTCCTGCGATCGTCTGAATCCCGGTGACGATTCCTTCCGTATTGGCATTCAAGAAATCGAGGATCTTGGCGATCGATTCTCCCGACTTGGGAACCGCGATCCCCGACGTGAGATCATTGGCGTCGGGCCACTGCAAACCCAGCCCGAATGTCGGAAGCGAAACCGATTCAAAGAGATCGATCGTAAAATCGGCGGCCAATGAGATATCGGCAACGCCGTCGCCGGGATCGGCCACGAGATTGAAATCGGTCAAGTCCTGTATGTTTCGCTCGTACCAATCTTCGTCTCGAATCAAGCCGTCGGCAGAAGCTTCCGAGGTCGGTAGAACGATATCCATGGTTACGGCCACATCGGGGTCGGTCGTTAGGACACCATTTTCGACATTCACGTCGACGATTCCGACACGTCCCTTTCCGCTTAACGTTCCCCGAATATTGCGAAACGATATTTCGGGTCCGATAGGTGAACCGTTGGCGTCGAGCGGATTGGGATCAACGTAGTAACCTTGACTATCGAAGCCAAAGACCATGTGAACGCGGACGTCGGCAAAAAGATCGGCCATGGCGTCGACATTGATGACGCCATTTAATAGTTGCGTGTCGAAGGCGGCTGAACCAAAGAGAGTCTTTTCAATCTGAACATCGAAGCGAGCACCGGTCAGGACACCTTGGGCATCGGTGGTGGTCGTGAGGCCGACGTTGTTCGGAATATCATCCAGATCGTCCAGCGCGTTCCGCAGTTCCAGCGGAGTGAGGATGTCGGTTCCAATCTTGCCCAGTAGAAAACCGTTAGCCCCTTGTTCCAAAATTCGGTTAAGGAAAGACGTCTCGATCGCTGGAGCCTCGGTGAAGCTTTTCAATTCCGCCGCCAGAAATCCGTCCGGAGCAAAGGACCGAATTTTGCGACGAGCGCCGTTGGGCGATTTCCCGTTGGCCATTTTCGTGACGGCACCGGCGACACCACCTGAAGCCCCGTTCCCAGCCGATGCGATCGCCTCAGCCGTGTTTTGAATTCCAACGCCGACGGAGGCAAGAGTGATGGGGACAGCCGACGTCGGCACGCTATCGACTTGGTCATAGGTAAACTTGATTCCGCGCGGAGTTTTCGTCGATGAGATAAAGAATTCACCGGCTTCAGCTCCTTTGCTCTTGAGACGCACGGTTAAATTCTCTTTGGGAACCGTGGAATTGGTGATGACGATCTCGTCCTTTTCGGTCACGCCGTTTGCGTCGGCAGGATCTTCGCCGGCATTAAAAATGATATTGAACGGTCTTGAGCGCTTTCCAAAGTTCGCCAAAAAGCCCATTGTGTTGTCGATAATCAGCTTGTCCGACCCGCCTTTCCCGTTGACGACAATCGTATCGATCAATTCGGGCGACGGATACGTTCGGTGGAGGCTTGTTCCATCGAGTATTTCGAGGGCTTTGGTCGTTGGATTCAAACGTAGGGTAATCGTTTCGGCGGCGCCAGTGCCGTCGATCACAACCTTGATTGGAAAGAAAATCGACGCGGACGTCATCTTCCAAACACCGCGTCCGAGCGTGGCAACATACAAGAGATTGTCGGTTTTATCGTAGTGAATGTCGTTGATGATGACATTGGGAAGCCCCGATCCAAATTTCGTAAAGCCGACGATGACACCGTCGTCCCGCAAGATCGAACGGTAGACTCCGCGGTTGGTGCCGACAAAGACAACTTCGTCACCAACAACCGTCGGATCCGGATCGGCAATATCGATCGACCGCGCTTCGACGCCTGTATCGATCTGGATCGGAAACCAACAGTCGCCGCCGTCAACGGTTCGATAGACATTGTTGTCGCCGCCGACCGCAAACGCATCTCTCCAATCGTTCGGACCAACTGCAATGTCGTAAACCGTGTTGGCTTCGATGGTATAGCCGGTATCGGTAAAGTAATGGCTATGCTGCCAATTGCTGGGCCCGCAGGCCGCGACTACGCCTTTGGTTGTCTGAGGACTCAAAAGAAGACGATCGGGTCGGCGGACGGCAATGCTGTCACCACGAGCAAGGTAAGCAACGTCTCTCCCTCCTTTTCCGCCGTAAGCCAGGGCCGTTACCAATTCCGATCGCTCGCCGGACGAGGCTTGTTTCTCGATCGGAAAAGGAAAGAGCGTATCCCAATTCTCATTTGAAACGTAGATATCGTGCAGGCCAATCAGCTTTAACTTAGGGTCTTGCGAATTGAAGACAAAAGGAATATCGGACGCACTGTTGTTGTCGACAAAAGTCTGGTCGTTCGTGCTGAGTTTCTTAACAGCAACGGCAGTCGTAGTGGCGTTGCTCGCCGATGTATAATTCTGACGATAGAAACTATCAAAGTTGTTCCCCATAATGTAGTGCGTGGACGGGGTCGTTGGATCGGCGGCAACAACGTAACCGTCGCCGGTTAAAACCTGATCCCAAACATCGCTGTTGGCTGCCGATTGCACTACCGAACCGTTGTCTTGAAGCCCGGCAAAGAAAATATTGTTAGTGGAATCGTACGCGGCATAAGTGACCTCGGAGATTTGCAAATCGCCGATCTTCGAAGACCAAATGCGTTGACTTCCGGCCGGAGCATTTCGATTGGCCGTACTGTTGCTAAGCAAGTAGATGCCGCCATCGTCCCCTTGCAGCATCTGCCCGGGATGTCCCGGTAAGAATTTCATGTCCCGCGAATCGGCATGGGGAGCCGTATCGCTGTTCAACGCACCGTTGGGACTGGAAGAGCTGCAGAACAGCGGTTCCCAGGATGCGTTCGGTGTATTGCCACTTGTAAAGTTGCCGCGGAACACTCGGCCTTCATATTTTTGGCAGCCGTTTTCGTTGGTTGTTGGTTGCGTATCACCGCCGACGAAAATTTGATTCGGATTCGTCGGATCAACCGCGATCGAGAAATGAGTTTCTCCTTGTTTGCCTGGGTGAATGTTCGGAGGGAGTGCTACCTCGGTCCACACGTCACCCAGTTCTTTCTGCGGATTCAAGGCATCCGCGAGATCGTCGGTTCGATAGATTTTTGTCAAAACACTGTTCCTTACCCAACCGGCATACACGACCGTCGTCTTGACACTGGTCGCGGAGTTGACGGACGAATGAACGGCGAACCGTAAGTTCTCATCCGATCGATCCGGCCCTGAGTTGTGTATCAGCGTGTTGGGGATGCTTTTGCCGACCGCTTCCCAAGTCTTCCCTGAATCCTTGCTCCGATAAAAGAAAGGATAAACGCCGGTACCGGCAAAAACCGTAGAGCTTCCTGGAATCCAAGCTAAATCAAAGACCGATCGCTGTGGAAAATTCAAATCATCGGTTTCGTCGATCACTCCATCACGATCGTTGTCGACATTGTCGTTGGCGTTTCGCTCGCCAATCTCATCGACTTCCTTATCGTTGTCGTTGTTGGCTCTGTCCGGCGCGTTGATCGATCCCGATATCCTCGTCCAAGTGACGGCACCGTCTTCACTTCGCAAGAGTCCGGGCGGAACGTCTTTGACCGCTCCTTCGGTATCGATCGCGATGGTACCGACCAAGAGGACGTTCGGGTCAAGCGGGCTAAGGGCGATGCTCGATATAGGAAGTCCGGCGAATATGTTTTTGCTTTTCTTGTCGGTCGCTCCGAAATATGTCATTCCGGTAAGATGTTCCCAAGATGGCGTCCCAACGTTGTTTCCGTTGAGTGTTCGATACAAACCGACCGGCGTTCCCGTTGCACCGTAGCTGCTGAATTTACCAGTCCCGGCATACACTACGTTTGGGTTAGCCGGACTGACGGCGACGGCACCGATCGCAGTTGACGGAAAAGTCTCCTTGCCGGTACTCGCTTCGACGATAGGTTCCCAATTGACCTGCGGCGCATCAATGTTGAGGGTTCGCCATACTCCGCCGTTGGCGGTACCAATGTAAACGATCTGCGATTCGTTGGTCACAGTAGCCGGAAGGTCAGGCTGAACGGCGATCGCGCGTACGGCACCGATGACCGGTTGATCGGGAATCCCTGCGACCTGTCCACCGTGAACGGGTTGCGGACCTTCAGCTTGCCATGGTCCAACCTGAATCAAATTAGATGAAAGCGCCAAGAGAGTTCGCTTCTCAAGCACTTCTATGTTTGGCACTCGCCACAAAGTGTTGCGAAGTTCGTTCCTTGATCGCCCACGTACGAGACGACGGCGAGCTGCGGTGTAAGCTCGGCTCCATCGCGATGACAATGATATCGACACGGTTTGACTCCCTAAAGGAACTTCTTGATGACGAAAAACAATGATGCGGGAAGTCGCAAAGATACCGATTTCGATTCGGAAAATCAAAGAATTGCCGACGCATTTTTTAATTTGGAGCGTTAATCGTGTTTCGCTCGCAAGATTCGATCCCTGCGTTGAGGCTGACTCAATCAAAAGGGCATGATCGAGAAGCCGAATGCGCGATCAAGGAACCAGCCAAACCCAAAAAAAGCGATGATCGCGGAAAGGGTGAGCTGGAACACCTTGCCCCACTTCTTATCAATGAACCACGCGATCGGCCAGGCGAGCAATGCAACAACGACAAGTTGCCCGACTTCGACCCCAAGGTTAAAC
The DNA here is from genome assembly GCA_031411055.1 of Pirellulaceae bacterium. GTDB lineage: Bacteria > Planctomycetota > Planctomycetia > Pirellulales > Pirellulaceae > JAIYDQ01. Next base: position 17,434 of record JANOAI010000032.1, on the reverse strand, counting down.
GCGAGCAACGACCGAAGAAAGCTTTGCGATGGAAGATCAAGCTCCTTCAGCACGCCCGCAAATCCAAAACCATGAATAAGACCGAACAAGAAGGTTAGCTTCCAGCGACCATGCGTCTCTCGGATCCAAAAGTTCTCCAATGCCGTGTAAATAATCGTGGCAGCGATCAACGTTTCGACCAACGTCGGTGGTAGTTCAACCCATTTCAACGTTGCCAGTGCGAGGGTGATCGAATGTGCGACCGTGAAAGAGGTGACAATCTTAACGAGTTCCTTGACCCGACTGACAACGATCAGTGAAAGCAAAAACAAAATGTGATCGTAACCGACGATGATGTGCTCTACGCCAAAGACGAAAAATTGCTTGAGACGTATCCAGAGCGATTCGTTCCCACGGCGTTCCAACGAATATTGGTTCGTCGCGTTCAATATGTCTTTTGGATCGGTCGTCGCGACTTGGTCGTTCGCTTGATATTTCGTGTCAAAGAAATAATCGGGCTCGAAAGTGCTGAAGAGCACTTCGTGCGTCATGGCTTCGTGTTCGAAAGCGCCGAGCACGGTATGGCGTAGCCCGAGCGTGTCAAAGAAATCAAAGCGAAGCCAGATATCGGCGGGCGGTTTCGCAACGGGCTTCATATATTGAAATGTCACCAGCGAAGTCGCGGCGTGGTAATCACTTTCAGCGATCGTCTCAACCGTTTCGTTCGGCCAAGCGACCGATTGCAATTCTCCAAAATCCGACACTACAGAATTGAGTTCAAATTCGACGGTTTTTTGAAGTGCGGCCGAGACTACCGGAACTGCCGTTTGGAGCTCTTGCTTCGAAAGCTGATGGTCTTGATTCGAATCGAGCGAAGGGTGAATCCGAATAAGCGACGTGATATCGTAGGTCAGTTTGATTGAAACTTGATGGCGTTCAATTCCGATTCGAGCATAGCTAGTATCGGGAAGATGCGCGGAGACGTAGCTGCCTAGCGATGTAAACAGGAAGATTACGGCAAGGCATATTCTCATAGGCAGAGCCAACGTTCCAACATACGAAACGAGTGCATGAATCGCCGACATCAATGCGTCCGTTCCTTTTTGAGCAATTCTTGAATAAGTGTAGCGAGTAAATTCCAAATGGTTGCGGACCTGTTCCAGCAGCCCGGCGCATTCGAAGGTCGGATTTGCCAGGCCGGACGAGCCTTCGGCAAGCGGCAATACACCCGGCTGCTTGCGCAGCTCGGCTACAATCGCGTTGAAAAAACGCTACACCCACGTGAAAACTGATCTGGCCAATGAAAAATCGTTGTGATCATCAACGAGACGTCATGGTCAAATAGTACGAACCGGTAAAAGGCACCCTACTGGGCACCGGATTTTGGATCGTACTTTACCCACATCGGCGAGACCCAAACGATTTCCTTGTCCGACTGTTCACCACGAACATAGTAGTAGCTAGTCTTTCCTACCACTGGATTCGGATCGGTCCATGTTAGCTCGACATTGTTTTTGGAATCATGTGTCAGCGGAATCTCGACATCATCTTTGACAAGCGTAATTTTGTCCCAGCTTGCAGTCCCCATCAGCTTGAGGCGAAAGCTCGGTGCCGTCGACGATGTGAATTCGTCGCCGAGCATATACTCGCGACCATTGGCTTTCGACGTAAATTCCGCCACGATATTATCGGTACTACCGTAGGTGTGTCGCTCTCGGATGGCTTTCAGTAAGGCTGGACGCGAGCAATCTTCGGCATAAATATGGGCGTAACTGATATGGGTCGATAAGTGATCGCTGCTGCATTGAAAGGCAAGACGATAGCCTTTTTGGAACGCGAGGTTTACAAAGCCCTTTGGCTCCCAACCACCGATTGAATTGTCGGCTGTAGGACAACGCGGAGCACCCGGCCGTTCATAGTTTTGGCGATCACCTTGGTAGATCTCGACAAACGGCTCGACAATCGGATCGTTGTTTCGCCAATCGGTCCCCATACTGGTTGCACTGGTATGAACGGCACAAATCCCATTGAATTGATGGAGATACTTGTAAAGCATTTGCGTATCCGGAGCAGGCCCTTCTTCGTCACGTCCTGTAATCGGAAGACGTGGCAGTGTGCGAATACCACGTTCTGCAAACATGACATTCCGATGACCTTCGGGATAGCGAACACTTCGCTCGTAGGTAAATGGCGGTTCGAATTTACCTGCAATTCGAAAAGCATCGGTAGTTTTTTGCGTTAACCACCAAGTGTATTCACGACCGGCTCCATTGTCGTGATCGCCGCAACCAAGCCAATCCATTTGCGAAACATCGAGCGCATATCGCCACATATCTTCAAGCGGACCGTCATTTCCGCCATCACCGCTGATTTCTGTGTGCCGATGGTACTCACCACGAATCAATCGAAGCTTGCGACCGTTGACTTCGACGGTTTGGTTTCGACATCGATCAATGTCAGCCCGTTCTGAAACGGTCGCGGCAGAAGGTTCGGTAGCCGCACTGGGAGGCCATTTAGCTGCCTTCAACTGATAGTCCGAAACCGTTCCGGCTGGCGATTTTAACCAAGTTGCATACACATCGTTGTCGAATGGATCTTCGGCATGTTCCGCTTTACGATCGAAATCATCGAACGTTTCAACGCGATCCTGGCGATGATCGCTGGAGTGCGCTACGAACAAACCACCTTGTGGCATGGCCGCCACTGCAGGCGTGTTGTACAGCATGTTGTCGGAATTAGGAATCAAGATCGGCCCCGTCCACGTGTTGCCATCGTAGTAGACCGCCCAATTGAGCCAAAGTGAACCCAACAACGGGAATCGGAAATCATTTTGTCGGCTTCGGCAAATAATCCAAATATGCCCTGACTTATCGCAAGCGATTCGAGCGAGGTTGTTATAAGCCGCGTCGCGCCAAAGCTCGGCGAGACGCGCTTGTTCTGGCGATTCGCCTTGCGGTTCAATGGGAGCCACACGTTGGTTATTCACTTTGCGCCGCTTTGCAACATTGGGAAGCGATTCGATGTAACTTTCGGTCGGCTCCATCCAAGCGTCCTCTTTGAAAACGATCAAACCAATCTGTCGACCTCGATAGAGTGGGTTTCCGCCATTATCGTAAGGTCCTGAGTCTTTACCCCATGAAGGACTCCCTAGTTCATACGCGATCCACAAAGCATTTTGTTTGTCGTAGGAGAGAGCAGGTCGAGCTTCATAATCAGCGGTGTCGGCAGCCGCTCGTGGTGTGAGCGCTGTCCCATCTTTGGCGAATTCTCGAACCCAAATGTCGTAGTCCCCTTTTTCATAGGTATCCCATCCGATCGCAATACGACCGTCCGATGCGGATGCAATGGAAGGAGTCCAGCAATTCCGCTTTTGAATACTCACAGCCCGCTCATCGCTCCATTTGTCGCTTACTAGTTGGTGACGCTCGACGATTCGAAAGGCCCCGTCACGCACAGCTTGCCAAGCACACCACACAGAACCACTTGCGGTGGTGGCGAGCACCGGATTTATATCGCTGGCATCGTTCTGAGAAAGCTTGATAGCTGGTCCCAATTTGCCATCCGCGAAGGAACGAATGAAGATCTCAAAATTGGCATTGGCTTGCGGGTAGTGGATGTTCTCTGACCAACAGATCCAAGCCGTCCCCTTGCCGTCGACGGCGAGGTTGCATTTGTAGATATCGCCTCCACCAGATGTCACCGGAATGGCATCGCTCCATTTTCCGTTGCGTTGATAGCGTAAGACAACCTGGTCGCCACCGACCGGGTTCTTGAGAAATGAGAAATCGTCTGGGGCTGATTTCCAACCTTTGCCGCTGTTTGCAAACGTAGTGTCGGTCCTCGAATCTTCGAATGAGTCGTACTTGCTCCGATCGCCGTGCGTGAATGTAACGTGAGCAACGTAGGTTGTTCCGTCGGGCGCGATGGCTGCGGCAGGATAGTCATCGTCGGTTCGAGCGGTAGTTAAAGGCGTAGCAGCGGCGGCTCGCTCGATCTCCATGGCTCCGTCCAACATGTTAACAATATCTCCGTACTTAATTTCACCGAGCGTGAGTTCAACTTTACCGTGCGAAGTCTGAATACTCACTTTGGAAGCTTCGGAGACATTGGTCATACTGATAACAACACCGTTATCGGCCGTTGGCAGGGATGCTTCAGCGGCCCTCTTTTTAGCACCAGCCTTGGCTTTGCTTTGGTTGTTGCCGCGTCCCTGTTGCGAGAGTGGATGCGTCGACGCGGTCCAGCCCTCGGTACCATTGATCTGGTCTGATTTATTGAATCGCCAGCCACTTATGTGTGTCACTTGGCCGGGTGAAACATCGACTTTGCCGTTCCATTCGGTCGGTCGTTCATCGTTCAATCCAAATCGAATGCGCAGACCGGCTTCGTCTGACGGTGAAGTCGATGTAAATACTGTGAAATAGAAACAAAAGCTAAAAGCATATAAGAGACGTCGGCAGAATAGGTAAGCAAACGACCTGGAGAGCTGTTGAGACATGGGGGAGACTCCGTATGGACGAGGTGGGGGTGTCAGAAAACGAAGTTTACGGCTGGGGAATAAACTTCGAAATAGTCTAAGGGGTGAGAAAACGAAATGCTACCTTTCTATTCCGTAACTTTCCCGCATGTGGCGACGGTAAGCCAAGGATTCGATGAGGCATCGATTCGCAACGCGACTTGTTTCCCAATGCGTATGGTACCAAGGTTACGATTTTCACCCGGTTGTAGCTTGAGGTCTTCAAAAGCGTTGCCGATTATTTCTATTGAGCCTTTGCGTCGAATCAACGCGGCATAGCTTTGCCCGGGAATGATTCGATCGATATGAAATCTACCGTCCGGGTCAGTCTTAACGTAATTGAAAATGCCTGTCTCTGGATTTGGGTGAGAGCGTATGGAAAAATCAGGTGACACAAGAAGCACCTTAATCCCGTTCCCTTTCTCATCGATAATTCGCCCAAAAGCGGTCGCCCACGATTTCATCACGACTGTGTAGGGCGTTTCGTCGTCATTTCTTGCCAGCAAAAAGCCAATGAGTCTCCGATCTTCGTCGAAGAAAGTGAGCCGTTTTCCTCGTACGGGATGGAGACCTCGCAACGGAAAAACCGAAGTTCGCATGGGTGGCTCTGCTTTATCGATCGAGCCGAAATGCATCCAATTCGTGTCGATGCCAATTACGGGCGTTCCTTGTTCACTAATGAGAGAAACAACGCGAGGTTTCGATTTAGTAAGTTTCACCGATAACTCAAGCAAGTTTTCATCAGGTAAGGGATTTACGAGCCGAATGGCAGCAAAATCATCCTGTTTATAGTTCCCCATGGAAGTGAAGACTTCGTCGAAATTGCCATAGGAACGAGCACGCTCCGTCTCAGACCTATTCGAACTACTGGCTTCGAAGAATTTCTTAGGATCGACGAAGGCTGGCTGATAACCCGAGTCTTCTAATGGAGAAACAAAGATCGCGCCCGGTCCAGGGATCGCAAATCCTCGATAGCTACCGTCTTCCTGTAACGACGCCGTGCTGATTGGCATCGGACGCTGAAAGAATTCGACATTGCTTTTCGGTGCATTGGGATTGGGAACCACGTCAAGGTAGGTGACCTTGGCTTCAACGACCTCGCCTTGTTCATCCACAACCTTTAGCTGAAATGGAATCCCTCGCGAGCATTCGACGACCAGTGGAGCTTCATCGGACCAAGCAACGCTGGCCGGTTGATAGACCTGACCGGGAGAAGAGATTGCAGTGATGAATACCGGATTACCTCCTGGGTCACGAATTGTCGGATCAATTCCGGTAATTTCAAAGCGACCATGTTCGTCGGTTGTTTCATGCGAAGATCGGATCCCATCCCGCGGATAACCGTGTCCAATTCCAACAAACATCGCCGGCAAGGGTTGTTTTGTTACTGCATCGCGAACAATCCCGAGAACTTTCAGCCCTGGTTTGGTTACCGAAGTAAAACCTGTTCCATATAAAGTCTGGCGCTGGAGAGTTTGAACGGTGTGTCCTTCTCGTACCATCACGTTCACCCATGTTCGCACAATTTCCGGCGAAGAAATCTCCAACCGAGCAATTCGATCATTTCCGATTCCCGTCAGACGGAATTGTCCCTCGGTGTCTGTTGTTGTCTCATTCTGCATCCCAAAAATAGAATCGAATTGTCCGAGGACACTCGCGTAAACAGTCCCTGTAAAACTCCGGACAACCAGCTCTCGTTCTAGATGGGCGTCAAGATCATGATCCTTTGGAATCATTAGGCTTTGGAGTCGAACCCTGGCACCCTTCAACGGCGATCCGTCGGCTTTCAAAAATTGACCATGAACTGGAACCGATGCCTCCGGGAGGAAAAGATGAAGGTCTGTCCCATTCGGGACTTTCGCTGCATCGATCGCGCTACTTCTTCCGCGAACCGCTTTCCAATCGGCCGCGAAACCATCCGCTACTGCGACCACAAGACACCGACGTCGCGTTGCTAAGCCGTCGAACGCCGCTTGCGTAAGATCCTCGGCAACAAACTCAAAGTCGCCGTGGATATTCGTTGATGTTCGGAGGGGACAACCCGCGGGAATCATGCGTTCTTCGCAAAGTTCTGGCCACGGGGCATCACCCAACGGCAGAACGTAAATTCTTGCCTGAGGAATCGGTTTGCCAAATAAATCGGTCACTTTGCCTGCAAAACGGCCCGCCGACATCGGATCATCTTGGGCGTTCATCGCCACGGCCGACGGGGACGAATCGGCTGTCGGTTCGACAATCAAGTTTCCAGGATTCACTTCGTCCGAATAGATCGAGTTATGTAAGCACGTCGATGCGATGACGAAAAGGACTGCAATCGCAGATCGGAAACGGTCTAGCAAAGCAACTCACTCCAAACCATGTTTGATAAAACAGTATACGCTACGCTTTGACCGACAATAGAGTTCGAATTCTACCGGCCAAGATCGATTGCGAACGGCGACTCAAAGAATTGGCTAGAAAGTTCAGGATTCCTTGGTGAAACAGTCAGTCTTCAAAGAAGTGGAAGCTGGTTTCCGCCGCTTAGGCATGAGATTGACGGATTTCGATCATTAGTGGGGAGATTCTTATCCGTAACAATCGTTACAGAATGCTTTTTTGTTAAAATGCGGGGTTTTATTGGCATCAACAGATTGATTTGTGTCGTTTTTGTGAGAGAATTCATTCAACTGTGACCGAATTCCATTAATTGGTGGCCGAAAAGCAGCAGATGCCGGACGGAAATGCTCAAAATCCCTCGAATAACACAGCGACTGACACTCGCCGGGCGAAGCTGCGCGAGTTGATCCGCAGCCGGGGCTTTCTCTCGATTCCCGATTTGCGTGAGGCAATTCCGGCCAGCGAATCGACGATTCGCCGCGATTTGGACTACCTCGAGGAACAGGGCGAAGCCAAGCGTACTCACGGTGGCGTCTTTTGCACCGGTTCCAGCGTTGGCCTTCCGATGTTCCAGGACCGTCGCGTCGGGCATTGGGAACGGAAGCGTCGAATTGCCGAGGAAGCGGCTAAATTGATCGAGGATCGCGACACGCTTCTTCTCGATGGTGGCAGCACTACCTATGAACTGGCAAGGCAGTTAATCGGGCGACCGCTCCAGGTAGTGACGAACAGCTTGCCGGTCGCCAATCTTTTCGCCGCCTCAGAACCGACGGATGTCATATTCCTGGGGGGCCAAGTACATCATCGAACGGGGATCACCCTTGGGCCGTATGCCGTTCAGATGTTGAAGGGGATCCGCGTACAGAAAGCCATTCTCAGCGTGGCTGGAATTGACCGACGTGGCTATTACAACAGCAATCTTCTGCTCGTTGAGGCCGAACGAGCCATGATGCAATGCGCTGATCAAACAATCGTCGTCGCTGACAGCGGCAAGTTTGGACGCTCGAGCTTGGTGCAACTCTGTGACCTTCCTGACATCCAACGGATTGTTGTCGACGATGAACTCCCGATGGAATGGCGCGATGAATTGACCAAAGCCAAAGTCGCTATGAGCATAGCGGTGTCAACGGAAGGCGAGTCTTTACCGATGAGCGTTCCGGTAGCGGCCCCGCACTGGAACAATGCTTCAGCTCGTGAAAACAGCTTGAATTCATAAAAATATAATTGACCTACCCTTTGATGAGCAACATGAATACATCGATCGACCGCAGTCAAATAGAATCCTTGGTTCGCCAAGCCGTAAAACGTATAGTAGCGGGCTACCCCTCACCCCCAGCCCCTCTCCCCGAAGACGGGGCGAGGGGAGGAAGAAACGCAGGCAAGCCGAACTTGGTGGTCAGCATTTCGGCACGCCATGTCCATTTGACTGATGAGCACGTCGAAAAACTTTTTGGCCCGGGTAAGAAGCTCACGCCTGACAAAAACCTTTATCAAGATGGCTTTTTCGCAGCCGCCGAAACGGTCATGATCGTGGGGCCGCGCCGCCGAATGCTTCCCAACGTTCGCGTCTTGGGACCAACACGCAAATTCTCCCAAGTCGAACTGGCTTACACCGATACCATTTCGCTTGGCATTGACGCTCCGACGCGACACAGTGGCGATATCAAAGGGACGCCAGGCTGTGTTTTGGTGGGTCCAGCCGGTGCGGTTGAGCTAACCGAGGGCGTTATCCGTGCCGCTCGTCATGTCCATATTAACTCCGCCGATTGTGCATACTATGGCGTCAAGAATGGTGACATGATGTCTCTATCGATCAAGTCACCGGCTTGTTCGTTGGTCTTCGAAGATGTTTTAGTTCGCGAAGACGCGAATGCAAAACTCGAAGTTCACATCGATACCGATGAAGGCAATGCGTGTGATCTCGAGCACGCAACGCAAATTGAAATCAAAGCTCAGCATAGTGATTGCAAGTGCAAGCACTAGTTTGAGTTAGACTCCCCTGTTTTTTCTCAACTCGTTTTTCCTCAGGAGAAATTATTGTTATGGCCAAAATAAGTGAAGCGCTCGGAATGATCGAAACGAAGGGTTTTATCGCCCTCGTTGAAGCGACCGACGCAATGATGAAAGCAGCCAATGTTGAATTCCTTTGCTGGGACAACGTTGGAAGCGGTTTGGTATCGGTCTTTGTAAGCGGCGATGTGGCAGCTGTAAAAGCGGCCACCGACGCGGGTGCAGCCGCAGCCGGTCGAATCGGTGAAGTCGTAAGCGTTCAAGTGATCGCTCGTCCGCATGAAGACCTTGCCAAGGTTCTCAAGCTACCAGCCGCAGCCACCAAGTAATTATGAGCTAACTCTTAGATGAGCAGCTCGATCCACTCCCCAATATAAGTTATCAAACCAAAAAAGATGAAATCTATGCAATCAGCAATCGGACTTATCGAAACCAAAGGCCTTCTGGCAAGTATTGAAGCAACCGACGCCATGGTCAAAGCGGCCAGCGTTGAAATCATGAAGCGAATTGACATCGGTGGTGCTTATGTCACGACCGTCGTCACGGGTGACGTCGGAAGCGTTCGCGCGGCCGTCGAAGCAGGTGCTGCCGCTGCAACTCAAGTCGGTGACTTGGTAAGCTCGCACATCATTCCGCGACCATCCGACAGCTTGGTTGCAGCTCTGACTGCGTTCAAGAAGTAAGGAATCTCGAGGAGTCGACGGCGACACTTGAGACGGGACTGTCCCTTTACATTAGGAATTGTTTGCCATGAAGGTATTGGTTGCCAACTTAGGATCGACTTCGTTCAAGTATCGCTTGTTCGACATGAAAACCGAGAGCCAACTCGCTCGCGGTGGTGTTGAACGAATCGGTGCACCAACGAGTCGAGCTTTCGTTCAAATCGGAGATTACAAGGGCGAACTTGAGTTAGCGGTTCCACACCATGGAATTGCGGTTCAAGCTTGTGTCGATCAACTTACGGACCCGCAGCATGGTTGCTTGAAATCGCCTAGCGAGATCAGTGCCATTGGCTTCAAAGCGGTTCATGGTGGTCGACTTCAAGGCGTCTTCCGAATTGACTCGAAAGTGCTTGACGCAATGGAAGAAGTCAACTCCGTTGCCCCAGCGCACAATCCACCCTACATCGCAGCCATGCGACAGCTAGCGGAAACCGCTCAAGGGTTGCCATTGGTGGCTGCTTTTGAAACCGACTTTCATCGAACGATTCCCGAAGCAAGACAGCACTATGCTATTCCGGCCGAATGGGCGGATGCATTGCCAATTCGCAAATGGGGATTCCACGGCGCATCACATCGTTTCATTGGTTGGCGAACAGGACAACTGATCGGCCGATCCGATGCTCGCATCATCTCGTGTCACCTCGGTGGTTCGAGTTCGTTGTGCGCGATACACCACGGTCAAAGCCAAGCGACGACGATGGGGATGAGCCCGCAATCGGGTTTGCCTCAGAATAATCGCGTGGGCGATATCGATCCGTTTTGTTTGCCGCTGCTCATGAAGCATTCGAACAAATCGCTCGAGGAAGTCCTCAAAGTCCTCGCCACGCAAGGCGGGTTATTGGGACTCTCTGGCGGACTATCGACCGACATTCGCGATATTGAAGCTGCTGCGGCTACCGGTCATGCGAAAGCCAAATTGGCTATCGATGTTTATGTAGCCGAGATCCGACGCCAACTTGGTGGAATGCTCGTCGCGCTCGGTGGAGCGGATGCCATCGTTTTCACCGGAGGGATTGGGGAGAACGGCAAGGCGATTCGAACGGCTATTTGCCAAGGTCTGGATGATCTTGGGATTGTGCTGGACCAAGCGAAGAACGAACAAACGGGGGCCGTGGAAACACGACTCGACGATGCTCGCTCACGCGTCCAAATTTGGGTCGTGCCGACAAATGAAGAATTGATCGTAGCTCGACAAACGATGGCCGTTGTTCAATCAACAGCCACCTGAACTAGTAGCCCTTTCTCAAAGACAGAACCATGTTTGTAGCAAAAGTCACCGGAAGCGTAGTATCGACTCAAAAAGTCGATTCGATGAAGGGTTGCAAGCTTTTGATCGTCGAGCCATACCGACTTGACGCCAAGAAGCGAGACAGCTTAGTCACGACCGGCCGCACGTTTATTGCTGTCGACATGCTCGGGTCAGGCGTCGGCGACTATGTGTTGATCTCGCAAGGCAGCAGTGCTCGATTCACTCCGGAAACGAGCAAGCTACCTATCGACTGCGTCATTATTGGCTTGGTCGACAGCGTCCATGTCGAAAAGAAAAGTGTCTATTCGCGCAACGAAGAATCGAATTAAACGCAAGAAGACTCTGGCGAAGCGACTGCTCCGCTGTCAGTAAGAACCTAACGAATTCAACCCAACATCAAGAATATGCAACTTAACGAAGACTTTATTCGCAGCGTCGTCAGCCAAGTGCTGAATGAAGTGCGACAACAAGGTAGTGCGTCTGGCCCCGCGAAATCGTCGCCATCGTTTGCTGGGCGTCATGGTCTTTTCGACAATGTCGATGAAGCCGTCACCGCCGCCCGAGCCGCTTTTGAACAACTGCAAACGCGGCCGATCGAAGATCGCAAGCGAATCATCAACCATATCCGCCGCATCTCGATCGACAACGCGGTCGAACTTGGGACGATGGAAATGGAAGAGACCAAAGTTGGTCGACTTCAACACAAGATCGAGAAGTTGAAAACACTTGGCGAAAAAACACCGGGTGTCGAATTTTTGAAGACCGAATGTTTTAGTGGCGACCATGGCCTGGCGGTGATCGAACACGCTCCCTTTGGTGTCATCGGCGCGATCACCCCGGTAACCCACTCGTTGCCAACGATTACAGGCAACGCCGTCAGCATGATCGCTGGCGGTAACACGTTGGTTGTAAATCCTCATCCAAGTGGACGTAAAGTTGCAGCCGAAGGGGTTCGCCGCTTCAACGAAGCCATCTATCGCGACCTCGGAATCGACAACGTAATCTGCTTGATCAAGGAACCGACCCTTGAAACGGCTCAACAACTTTTCAAACATCGTAAGGTGGCTTTGATCTGCGTGACGGGTGGTCCGGCGGTTGGAAGAGCGGCCCTCAATAGCGGTAAACGAGCAATTGTGGCTGGTCCAGGTAATCCACCGGTCGTTGTGGACGAAACCGCGGACCTCGACCGAGCAGCCAAAGCCATCATTACCGGAGCATCGTACGACAACAATTTGCTCTGCATCGCCGAGAAACAAGTCTTTGTCGTCGAATCGGTCTTTGATGCCATGATGTCGGCCATGGAACGAGCCGGTGCGGTACGACTGAATCGAAGTGAAATCGATCGCTTGACCCAAGCCGCCATGCACTTGGTTGGCGAAGGAGCCGACAAGCACTACGCACCGACCAAAGATCTGCTTGGCCAAGATGCTTGGAAGCTGGCTGCCGCCGCTGGTAAGAATGTCGACAAGTCGGTGGAACTCGTCTTCGGCGAAACCGAATACGCGCATCCGTTTGTGGAAGTCGAACAGATGATGCCGTTCGTCCCGTTTGTTCGAGCTCGAAACATTGATCATGCCATCGCAATGGCTCAAGAGTCCGAGCATGGCTATCGCCACACCAGCATTATTCACTCGCGTGACGTTCGCAACATGACCAAAATGGCTCGCGCCATGGACACAACTTTGTTTGTCAAGAATGGCCCGTGCATGGCGGCACTCGGATTGGGTGGCGAAGGCTACTTGTCGTTCTCGATCGCTGGTCCGACCGGCGAAGGGGTCACGACTCCGTTGACCTTCACGCGTGAACGACGCTGTTCGTTGATTGACGATTTGTTTGTTTTAGGGAGCCCGACTGGGCTTGGAAGCTAAACGACATGCAATCCGCCCTTGTCATTGGTCACGCGACTTCGACTGCGAAGCACGCGACCCTTGAAAACATCAAGCTACTCATCGTTCAACCGATGATGGCCGACGATCGTTCGCCTGATGGGAGTCCACTATTGGTCGTCGATCGGATGGGGGCCGGTGTTGGCCAAAACGTGATGTTAACAAGCGACGGTTCGGTGATTCGAGAAATGTTTAACGTCGAGAATGCGCCCATCCGCTGGGCTGTCCTTGGTTTAATCGATCCCACTTAAATGAACAGCCATAACTTGAATTTGAAAATCGATCGTGAACTCGCTGGAGTACAGCCTTTAAGCGTTCTTCGATCGCTCGAATGTTTCACGCAAATGCTACACGGAGTTTCATGCGGCTAAAGCCTGGACTCCAACGTGATGTCCACTTGATCATACTATGACCACAACGACTGAAATCGAAGCTATCGTTCGACGTGTCCTACAAGGGATGCTCGTGAGCGGAGCTGCGCAGTCATCGGTCCTAAATCCCAAAGCGTCCTCGATCGCAGTTTCGAAAAAGCCAGCCAATACCGTCGCTATCTTCGACGTTTTGATTACGCTATCATCGATTCCGAAGAACCTTGACGGCATCACCGAGCTTCGAATCGCGAAGAAGTCGGTCATTACCCCGTCCGTCCGAGACTTTCTGAATTCTAAGAATATCCGCGTTTTGCGTGGCGATCTGAATGCACTGTCTGAGCCTGAGGCACTAGCCGATTTCGTTTCATCGAGTTTCACTTCCAGTTTTAGGAAGTCGGCTAGTACCTCAGGTTCAGCAAGTGCTGGCGCCATACCTCACCCGAATCAACCGATTCTCATCGCAGGCCAGTCGGCGTGGTACGGTTTGCTTAAACGCCCCCTTTGCCCGAAAGCCAATAAGCTAACCGACCCCGCGATGGATGACGCTACCGCGTTGCGAACAATCAGTGCTGGTCTTCGTGAAGGACACAAAGCGGGGGTGCTTATCGCAACCTCGGCACACAATCTTTGTTGGCAAGCTGCCCGCGATGAAAAACTAAGACCAGTCGTAGTCAGCGATTGGTCTGAATTGAATTCGATCCTCAAGGAAGTCCCTGCGAACCTCTTGGTCCTGTCGCAGAGCAAGTGGAATGCGCCGTCAACGATCAACGTGATTCGAGCCTTTTCGAAACACCTCCGGAGCAACTAACGAAATGCAATTTTACAAAGTCAACGGACAAATCACGTTGAATCGAAGTCACCCTAGTTTTGTCGGCGGAAGATTACTCACGGCTGAGCCCATTGGTGAATCCTTGATGGGTCGCGATCAAAGCGATCCGGACTTGGTCGTCGTCTGGGACGACTTAGGTGCGGGAATTGGCTCCACCATTGCTGTCAGCGATGGCGCCGAGGCCGCTCAAGCTTTTCGACCGCACTTGAAACCCGTTGACGCGTATTGTGCCGCGATCCTGGACGTCATCCATATCGACCAACGCTATCAGCAACCCGAAACCGACTAAGCAGTAAGCAAGAACCTCAAACCTCAAACCTCAAACCTCAAACCTCAAACCCTAAACCCTAAACCCTAAACCCTAAACCCTAATTGCTAATTCCTATGGTCAACGCACATCGCATCAAGCAAGACATCTGTGAAATTGGACGCCGACTCTACGAGAAAGGCTTTGCCGCGGCCAACGACGGCAACATCACCGTTCGAATATCGGACAATGAAGTTTTATGCACGCCAACCATGCATAGCAAAGGCTTTTTGAAGCCTGACGATATTTCGCTCGTCGATATGACTGGCAAGCAATTGGCTGGCAATAAAAAGCGAAGTAGTGAAGCTCTCCTGCATCTCGAAATTTACAAACAGCGACCGGACATCAAGAGTGTCGTTCACTGTCATCCACCCCACGCTACGGCTTTTGCCGTCGCACGCGAACCCATTCCACAATGCGTTCTACCCGAAGTCGAAGTTTTTCTCGGCGACGTGCCGATCACTCGGTATGAAACTCCGGGCGGGCAAGCATTTGCCGACACGGTTTTACCTTTCGTGATGAAAACCAACATCATCATCTTGGCAAACCACGGTACGGTGAGCTTTGGTGAAAATGTGGAACGCGCCTATTGGTGGACTGAGATCCTTGACGCTTACTGCCGCATTCTTCTTTTGTCGAAGCAAGTCGGCAAAGTGAATTACTTGAATGAACGCGAATCAGGTGAACTACTGGCCTTGAAAGACAAGTGGGGCTTTAGCGATCCTCGGAATACTCCTGAGTACAAAAACTGCGATATCTGTGCGAACGACATTTTCCGAGAATCTTGGAAGGAAACAGGCGTCGAGCGCCGCGGCTTTGAAGCCCCGCCAGCCATGGGCGGCTCACCTGTCGTTGCAGCCAAGGCTGGCGATACCCCAACCACCAAGGCTAATGGGATGTCAGCCGCTCCAGTCCTTCGATCTGAAAACAGCAGCTCGTCTGGCGGGTCATCTTCCATCGACGAAGAACGACTCGTTCAACTGATCACCGCGCAGGTGATGGCACAGTTGGGTAAATAACGGCAAACCAAACTTGAAAAAACGATAGGTCCCATAAGGCTTATGCGACCTGTATGTCCTATTTTAGGATTGATTTTCAATCCTCATCGCAATTCAAACAACCAATTCAATTATCAAAGAAAACAAGATGAAAGTCAGTATTATCGGTGGTGGCGGTTTGGTCGGCTCGAGCGCTGCGTTTGCGTTGCAATGCGGAGGTATTGTTCGGGAGATCTCGCTTTTGGATTTGAATGCAAACTTGGCTGGCGGCCATGCATTGGACTTGATGCATGGAACCCCGAGCATTGCCGACCAAATCATTAGCTCAGGTTCCTACGAGCACATTCCGAGCAGCGACGTCATCTGCATCACGGCTGGACTGCGTCGTAAACCCGACGAATCGAGATTGGACCTCATCAATCGAAACACGGACCTGTTCGTCGGGATTTTGGACGAAGTAAAAAAGGCCGGCCCGAAGCCGAATGCGATCGTGGTGGTTGTTTCGAATCCGGTCGATATTTTGACGTACGTCGCTGCCCAGCGGCTCGGATTGCCAGCCACCCAGGTAATCGGTCTAGGGACGCAGCTCGACACGATCCGCTTTTGCTCGTTGATTGCCGATCATTTGAAATCGCCTCCCACGCAGACTCGTGCTCTGATTCTCGGTGAGCATGGCGACAGCATGGTTCCGATTTGGTCGAGCGCATCCGTTGGATCGCTCTCGCTCGAAAAGTATCCTGGCTGGACGCCTAATATTGCAAGCGAAATCTTCAAGCGCACCAAAGGCTCTGGGGCCGAATGCATTGCGAAAAAGGGGGGCGCCGGGTTTGCCGTGGGAATCGCCATTCGCGACGTCATCCACTCCATTGCACTCGATCAAAACCGAGTTCTTCCTGTGAGTACTGTCCAGGACGGCGCCTGCTATGGGATACGGAATGTCGCGCTCTCGGTTCCAACGATGGTCGGTCGAACCGGGGCGACCGGTCGAATTGAAATCGACCTTTGGCCAAAAGAACTACAAGGATTGAAGGCGAGCGCCGCTGCCCTTGTTCCAACTCTGGAAACCGTCCTCAAGCGGATCGGATGATAGGCCATCGAAAGAAGCACTGCACAACCAGTGCTTCTTGACAACTAATTCTTTCTTAGAGTAAGACGGACTTCCAGTCCGTCGACAAAGGTTGGCACCGACGGACTGAATCAGCCTAAAGCTCATTTCAAGTCGAAGACTTGCTGGACAGCGCAACATTGAATCAGCCGAACGGCGTTAGCCGCGGTTGTTGCACTGAAAACCGTGGCTAACGCCAAAACGGCTAAGGATTTCGAAAACGTCACGAATCTTTGGGAATTTGATTCAATGTGGAGCTGTCCAGCTAGCGTAGCGAAACTCTTCAAGAGTTTCCGTTCTCCCTACAAACTCACGAAAATATTGACGACTTTCGCAACCGGCCAACCCGCGTTCTTAGCGCTGACGAAGCATAATCGGCTCCATTTGCCCGCCGTTGCATTTTGTTTTGAAACCGCGCTCAGGTAGCCTGTCAGCCGCTAGAAAGCCCGAACGGTTGAAAACTTCACCACCCGAGTAGAGTGTTGTAGTTTAGGGAATATAGAGGATTTTAATCTCGAAACGATTGTATTGGCGGTATCGTTGGTCTAAACTTCGGATTCGTACAAAATTTTTTGACCCAAATCAGTATCCGATTTGCGTCAATTCGCACTAATTTCCTTGTCTTTTCTGCCAAAAACAAAGGCTGGAGTCTTCTAAGCATGCATTCTTCCTCGAAGCACCGAAAATCATTTCGTTCTCGCCTCCGACGCCGTGCACAATTTCTGGCTTTGTTATTGGGTGCAGTTTCCGCGGGCAACAGCCTAATGGCCCAAACGTATTGGGTCCCAACCGTTAGCGGAATTTGGGGAACGGCTTCCAACTGGAGTTCTCTATCGGCCGGCGGAAACACGACCGGTGGCATTCCTTCGCTCACACAAGCCGCGACTTTCTCAGTTAGCTCAAATACCGGTGGCTTATCGGTTTGGCTGAACGCTGACCGGAGTACTTCAGGGATCGTTGTGCAAGGCACGAGTACCGGCGGGATCAATCTCCTCGGTAACCAGTCGGTAACCACGGTTCGATCCCTATTCTTGGGATCAAGCGGTATCACCGTCAATGCTGGAGCGGGTGCGTTGACGATGAACG
>JANOAI010000031.1:0-5647 GCA_031411055.1 Pirellulaceae bacterium | reverse complement strand
GGCTAGATAAAAACGAGCACCACCGTGAGCCGATAGATGCGTGTGATCGCGGATCGTTTTAATATCGTCGTAAATGTGCGGATTTACGTGCGGGAGGCTTTGCTTGGTGTACGAACCACCCTGGACAACGTGGAACAAATGCGGGATGACACAGCAGGTCGCGAACGCTTGACCATGTTCATTGAAGTCGAACCCCCACGGGTTGGACAATCCTCGCGCGAAAATCTCGAACGTTTTGCGGGTTGGGTGATAACGCCAAATGCCACCATCAATAAATTGCCGTTTGGATTCTGCGTCGCCGATATGACCAACGTACGATTTGGTGAACACGCCATGGCATCCGTACAGCCAGCCATCAGGCCCCCAGATGAAACTATTGAGAGTCTCGTGTCGGTCGTTGATTCCCCATCCATCCAATAACGGTTGCGGAGGTCCATCTGGCTTGTCATCGCCATCTGTGTCCGGAATGAAACTCAGGTTGGGAGGCGAACCGACAAATACACCTCCGAAACCACAAGCCAAACCGGACGTGAACGTTAACTTGTCGGTAAACGTTTTCTTCGTATCAAAAACCCCGTCGCCATTGGAGTCTTCCAATATCTGAATACGGCTGACTTGGTCGTCGGTATGATCTTTTCGAGTGCGATAATTGAAATTCTCTGCGATCCACATCCGACCGCGTTCATCGAAACAAAACGCGATGGGTTCTGCGATATCGGGCTCGGACGCAAACACCGACACGTCAAAACCCGGCGGGATCGCCATCTTAGAAACCGCTTCGTCCGGTTTTAAGAAGGGCGCGTCGCTGGTTTTATGCTGTTGTTTAGGAATTGTATTTCTTGGCTCGTCAGCGGTTACAAGCAGCGTGCTGCTCACCAAATAGCTAATCGCCCCCAAACACAAGAAGCCAAATTTTCCGAAAGCCCTAAAGGGAGTTGAATGACTCATTTTGCAATCTCCACTTGTTGGGTGGTTCGCAGGTATTTAATCAAGTCGATTACTTCTTGCGGTTTCATCTGATCTAGTTGACCATCAGGCATCATCGACTTAGGCGAAACCTTACGCGTTTCGATATCTTCTTTTGCGACCACGACTCTCGGTTGTTCTGCCGTTTTCAGGACGACGCGAATCGCATCTTCTTCGGCGAGAACACCAGTGATAACCAGTCCGTCGAATGTAAGAATTTGAACCGTTTTGTAACCATCGGGCACATCGTAACTAGGATCAATGCTATTCAATAGTATGTAGTCCAAGTTTGCCCGGTTCGAACCTGTCAAATCGGGGCCAACCTTGCCACCTTCACCGTAGAGCAGATGGCAGGCGGCGCAAGTCTTTTGAAAGACAACTCGGCCTCGCGAAGCATTCGCACTTTCGATGGCCTCATCCGTGAGTATCTTCTTATACCTTGCGATGGTTTGCTCTCGATCGACTGCGATAGGGCGAACGTCACCAAAGAGTTCAACGAATCGCTTCCCCAAAATCTCACTCAGCGATCGCGCGACATGCGTCGGAATCTCTTCGCATGCCACCTTCTTCTGTTTGATCGCGTCCAGCAATGCTTCCGAATAGTCTTTACGCGTGGCGAGCGTTTCGATGACGGCGCGTCGTAACTCAGGGCTGTATTGTTCGTAGCGGCTAAGTAAAATCGACGGGGCCGACGTATTGAAGACGCTCGAGCACCCCCGAATCGCGTCAAGTGTAAAAGCTGGCTCATCAAGAAGCAATTCGAAGACTTCCGACACTCGTTCACATTTTTGATCCAGGAGCGATCTCAAGGCCGAGCGTCTTTGGCTCTCATCGGCGGAGCGGTCTTTCAGAAGTTCAATGCAGCGGTGTGTTGCTTCTTGATCGCCAAAGACTTGCGATAGGCTCATCGATAATTCTCGAACGTTCTTGTCATGGCTCGTTCCGAATCTCTTACTCAATTCACTCCAACCAGCTGGCGGCGGAACATTTCGTCGTCCTTCCAAACCACTTAACATTCCTCGCATCAACGAACTGCAAACATCGGGCTGGTCTTCGACCGCAATCAGCGTCTCTACCAGCAACGCGAACGACTCCACCTCATTGGTTGCGTTCACAATAGTTGGAGAGAGTGCTACAACAAAACCCAACAGATATCGTGAAGCCCAGACCAGACGCACGGAAGAATTCTTAGCTTTCGTCCAATTTGCGGTAACACAGTTCATTGAAAACCTTTCAACCAGCAGGTGTGCGGCGGTTTACCTACCTAGCAAGATTATTGGGAGTGGGTTCGAATCAAACTGGACAACGCCACACTGTTTCAGCCGAACGGCGTTAGCCCAATGCCATCTACTTTTGTAGCGGAACAGCGCAAGCTGTCCGGTGTATTTCGTATTTGGCTTGGTTATACGGCCAACCAAGAACCGGGCGGCTCGCGCCGCACCGCTAAAGTAGATGGCATTGGGCGTTAGCCGCGTTTTTTGCACGGAAAACCGTGGCTAACGCCATAACGGCTCATGGTTTCGAAAACGTCACGAATCATTTGGAATTTGACTCTAAGTGGCGCTGTCAAGATGAATTGTAAATCAAAGCTTGGGGGGTTATCCTTTCGTTCGTCCGAAGCGACAACCCTTCGCGCTCTCAACAATGACAGTTTGGGTACCAACGCAACATGAGAAAAAGCGCAATTTTATTGAGATATTTTACCGCTTGGTAGCCTTCCGGGGAGGGGCCGTGATTTTAGTCTTTTTGAATCCAAGCACGATCCCACGACTCGCTTCAACCTGGATCTTGATCTGTCGCCAAACAATTAAACGGCGACCGTGAATTTCACTCAGCCATTCGCAAGAAACTGAAAAGGAATACCGAGCCGTTCAGCGACCCGCTTGGGGCGGCGAAGGGCTTCGATCATGCGCGCTGCTTCGTCGGAGCCACGCAAGTCCTTGCAGGCAGGATGAGCTTCCGGAGATTCGATGATTCCTAGTTCGTGTAGCACATGCGCCGTGCTATGCTTGTAAGCCGAAGCGCTCATGTTCGCGTCCAGTCGAAAGACCTGATCTTCAAGCGATTGAAAAGCTTCGAAGACTTTGTAGACGCGTGTATCAAAGCTGCCTGTGCCGGTCTTGAATCTCTTTTGCTGCGAGTCGTCGTTGAGCCACATATCTTTGGCAGCACAAATGAGCGGTGCGCCGCTGACGGCCGCTCCGATGAGCAACGGTAACCCAAGCTTGATCGCGGTCGCGATACCGAAGTCGTCGCCGCTGTGGGGGGCGAAATCGCATTGTAGATCGCGACACATGGCTGCCCAGTAGAGAAAATGGGGTTCGTCAAGCGTGCTAATCTTGCCACCAACGAACTTGGGATGTTTTGCGAGTTGCCAGAGTAACCATGGACCAAACGGTTTTGCCCACGGTACAAAAGCGGGTTCCAAGGCATGCACGATCCCCGGACGGATAAGCCACTCGGCGATCTCGTAATAGGCGTCTCGACAAGGTTCTGGTTCGAGCGCGCTCAGCCATTTGGATGTCATGAGCATGACTTCACAATTGTCGTGTTGTTGCACGATATCGATCAAAGTCCGATAGCGTTCGGCTTTGAATGACGTGTCATCCTGCGCACCCCGCGCCGTCACACCAGCCACGAACCTCGTGGTTGGGAATGCCGCTCGGAAACGTTGTAGCACTTCGGCATACAGAACATCATCCATGTCAAAAATGTAACCTGTGTCGGCATTGAGCACCGGTACCAATTCGACTCCGTAGTGATCCGCCGCGCCTTGCATCCAACGAATACTCTCAACAAAACCGTCCCAATCGGGCTGTTGATTGCGAAACGGAAGCAAAGCGGCCGCACAAAGCCGCGACTTGGTCGTGTGATCGATGAGTGCTTCTTCGCCAGTCCATGCCCACTTCGTATCGAGCCACAATGTTTGCGGGCTTAGTTGGTTTGGGTTTTCGATTAGATTTTTCATTAGCAACGATGAACAAGGGTTGGTTGTGAGAATCTTTACTGGTGTGAACTATAGAGTGAACATTGTAGAACAATTGTCGGCTTTTGCTCCGCCAAAGCATGTGCATTCCCGGAGCGAAAGCCGACACTTTGGGTTGGAGTCCAGGCTTTAGCCGCATCTTCGACTACAGTGGAAAATGCGACTCAAGAGACGGTCCGGCTTAGAACGATTGAATTTACTGGGTATTTGTAACCTCTCCCGCTTGCGGGAGAGGTCGGACGCGGTAGCTTCGGAAGAGGGGCTTCTCCTGCGCCACCGAAAATGCGGCCCTCTCCCGGGCCTGAGCGCCCGACCACTCCCACGAAGACGTGGGCGAGGTAACGCGTAAGCCGGACGGTCTCTAAAGGCTGCACTCCAACGCGGTTGCGAGCAATTCTCGAGTCCAGAGTAACGCTGTCCGTCCCATTCCCCCACAATACTTCACTCGCGCGGTAGATCTTCGACAGGTACCCACCTTCGTTCTTCCCAACTTTGGAGTCCAAGCTCAGCAAGTTGGACTCCTTTGGCACCTTCTCGTAATGTCCATGGGAAAGGCGTATCCAGCGCAACGTGCTTAAGAAATTCTTCCCACTGAATTTTGAAAGCGTTGTCGTAAGTCGTCGTGTCGGGTACCTCTTGCCAGCCTTGATAAAAATCGATTGGCTGGTCAATGTCCGGATTCCAGGTCGGACGGGGAGTCGTGCCAATACTTTGCACCCAGCATTTTCTCAAACCCACGATCGCGCTGCCATGTGTTCCGTCGACTTGCATGGTTAGCAAATCATCGCGCCGCACACGTACGGTCCACGAACTATTGAATTGGCAGATCACGCCGCCTTCGCATTCAAAGGTCGCATAACAAGCATCGTCGCTCGTGCAGGCGTAAGCTCGGCCTCGCTCGTCAATTCGTTTCGGAAGATGAGTCGCTCCGAGGCAACTAACGGACTTCACCTTGCCAAACAAATCATCAATCACATATCGCCAGTGGCAAAGCATATCGACGATGATGCCGCCGCCGTCTTCTTTGCGATAATTCCATGAAGGACGTTGAGCAGGTTGATCGCCATTTTCGCCGGTGAAAACCCAGTATCCGAATTCGCCGCGCACGCTGAGGATTCGGCCAAAGTAACCTTGGTCGCGAAGCGTACGAAATTTGCGAATGCCGGAAAGCCATAGTTTGTCCTGCACCACGCCATTCTTTACGCCAGCATCCTCGCAAAGCTTTGCAAGTCGAAGCGCCTCAACCGATTCTACGGCCGTTGGTTTTTCGCAGTAGATGGCTTTCTTCGCTTTCACAGCTTTCTCGACGAAGCCAGCCCGTTGCAGAGTTCCGGAAGCATCAAAGAAAATTTCATCATTCGGATTCGCAAGGGCGGCATCGACATCGGTCGAAAATCGCGTGACGCCGGTTCGTTCAGCGAGCGCCTTCAACTTATCATGATTACGTCCGGTCAAAATCGGGTCGGGCATCAGGATCAGATCGTCACCGACTTTTACCCCTCCTTGATCGCGGATCGCTTTAATCGACCGAATCAGGTGTTGGTTGGTACCCATGCGTCCAGTGACGCCATTCATAATGATGCCGATGCGTTGTGTTTTCATGTTTAGGTATTAGGGTTCAGGGTTCAGGGTGGAAACGTGAGCGATGGAAATTTAACTAGTTCGACTGTCCCAAATCCTTTAACACGAAGCGCA
>JANOAI010000030.1:0-5184 GCA_031411055.1 Pirellulaceae bacterium | reverse complement strand
CATTTAGCCAGTCGGAAAACGGGGTCAGGTACCAAAAGCCGGAACGGCCCTTTGGGTGCTTTGCACTTTTGGTACCTGACCCCGTTTTCCAAGCCTACGTCGTTCATGAAAATGCTCTAAAAAGTTAGATCGCGCGCTCGGCGCACCATCAGCGTACCGAATCGAGGGCCTGGACGGAGTTCCGTTTCATTTTCACGCAAGTCCTGAAATGACCGAAGTCGCCTTGTTCGCCGCTTCGTTTGAGCCAAAGTTAGATCCCTTTCGCTCGTACATCCGCCGCGATCTGACAAAGAAGCTTCCGATTTCTCAATGGGTCTCGACGAATCACGCTACGGCAGCTTCTCGACATGGTCAAGACCATAACAGTCGTACGAATGAAGGAGCCTGCTCCCTAAACCTCAGTCTTCGCAGCCTTGATGACTAACCGGTATTTTTGAGTCCAGCGGCAATACCGTTGATGCTTTCGAGGACGGCCGTCAGCATCTCGTCGCGAGGTTCTTCTCCGGAACGCAAGCGACGAAGCAAAACCAGTTGAATGAAACTCAATGGATCGACGTACGGATTTCGCCGTTGAATCGATCGCAATAAAACGGGCGATCGCTCGAGCAATTGGGACTGGCTCGTGATCTGAAGGATGACTTCAACCGTTCGTTGATGCTCCGCCTCAATGCGATCGAAGATCGTCGTTCGAGTCGATGCGTCTTGGACAAGATCGGCATAGAGTCGGGCGATCACCATATCCGCTTTGGCGAGAATCATTTGAGCGTTATCGATCAATGTTCGCCAGAATGGCCACTGTGCGTACATCATCTTGAGTAAATTGCTATCTTCGGGGCTCTCTGCAAGATGCTCGGTGATAGCGCTACCCAATCCAAACCAACCAGGCAATGTATGACGGCTTTGCATCCAACTGAAGACCCAAGGGATAGCTCGCAGTTGATCGATATCTTGGACCGAGTTACGGCGGGCTGGCCGCGAGGCAATCTTCAGATTGCCGATTTCGTTAAGCGGGGTAGCCTGTTCGAAATAACTAAGAAAATCCGGAGTTTCGTAGACAAGGGCTCGATAGTGCCGATAGGCTCGTTCAGCAAGACGCTCGGCGAGCCTTTCCCAAACAGGATCAGGTTGATCGGCGTCAATGGCGAAGCTGCTACGAAGGACTGCGTTAATTAGCTGTCCCAAGTGCCGTTCTGCAATCGAATTGTGTCCATATCGATCGGCGATGACTTCGCCCTGTTCTGTAATTCTCAGTCGACCGCCGGCCGTTCCGGGAGGTTGTGCGAGAATCGCTCGGTTTGCTGGTCCACCGCCGCGACCGACAGCGCCGCCGCGACCATGGAAAATTTGGACGGCGACGCCCGTTCTTCGTTGCGTTTCACCCAAAGCGCGTTGAGCTCGATAGAGCGCCCAGGCGGATTGTAAAAAACCGCTCTCCTTGTTGCTGTCCGAATATCCGATCATGACTTCCTGTACATTGCCTCGAAGTTCGATGTGCCGGCGATAGATCGGTAAACTCAGGAGCCGGTTGATAATCGTCGAAGCCGTATTCAGAGGCTCCAAGGCTTCAAAGAGCGGCGCAATGTTTAATCGACTCTGCTGCTTGTCGGGATCGAAGAGCCTTGCTTCGCGAGCAAACAGTAAGACTTCAAGGACGTGAGCTGGATCGGTGACCCCACTGATAATATACGTCTCGATCGCTTCGGGAGCTTGCTGTTCTAGGATGGCGGAAATCGTGCGAAACGTCTGAATGACTTCGTTCGTCTCCTTCGAGAATGGCAAGTGCGTCGGAATCAACGGGCGCCGTTGGACCAACTCCTTTGCGAGTACATCGAACCGTTCATTCGGAGAAAGTTTCGAATAGCGAGGATGCACTCCACACCAAGCAAAAATTTCGTCGATGGCCGACGTGTGCCGGCCACTGTGCTGACGAATATCGAGAGTCAGCATATGTATTCCGAAGACTTGGACAAGTCGAATCAAGGCGCGCACCGTACCTTCCGCGGCATAGATCGCTCCGGTATTCCGTAAATCTGTCTCGATCGCTTCCAAATCATCCTGAAGTTGCTGTCGATGCGTATAGACGCCGGGAGGCAATGCCGGAGAAGCTTCGCTCCAACTGGGATGAAACGATTTAAAATGGTCGAGCGTCCGCCGAATTTTCGAAGCGATGTATCGACATTTGACGCGATAGGGTTCATCATCGCGCGAGTTTCGGACTCGACGGGCTGGAACGTCACCGACAGTAGTATGTGAACCGAGCAGCGCAGCGTCTTCTAGCAATGTCGATTTGAAATCGTCACCAAGCCGAACAAACTGCTCGGAGTGGCTGAGCTGAGTACCGAGTTGTTGCACTAGCTTCAAGTAGTGCCTCAAAAGAGCTTCTTGTTGAATACGAATGGTTTGGGCGGTAACTTCGTGCGTCACAAACGGATTGCCATCTCGGTCACCACCAATCCACGAACCGAATTTCAAAAGCGCCGGGACACTGTAAGGCTTGATGGTCGAATCCTGATTTAAGTGCGGATCGTTCACGCCTAGCTCTGGATAGACGGCCTTGAGTGCAACTTCGAGTTGCCGATAGACGCGAGGAATAACTTCAAACAAGCTATCTTCAACAAGTTCGAGCCCTTGTCGGACTTCGTCGATCACAATCGGACGATCGACTCTAATCGAGCTGGTCATCCAAAGCGTCTCCAATTGCTCGGCGATCATTGCAACGGAATCTGTGCGCTCGCTTGGCAGAAGCACCGAATATTCCATGCGGTCCAATTCTGCCGAGATTGCATGGAGTTTTTCCAGGACCGTTCGCCGTCGAGCTTCACTTGGATGAGCTGTGAAGACGCAACCGATCAAAGCCCGCTGGAGCAAATCGGAAATCTGTTCGGCCCGACAACCGCTTTCGCGAAGTTTGATCAGTGCGGCTTCCGGGCTTTCTTCCAACGGCACGGGTGCGGTTTGCAAGGTACGCAAGCGATTGGCTCGTACACGGGCTTGCTGTTCAGCCAAATTGACGAGATCAAAGTAGATACTGAACGCCCGGATCAACGTCCGTAGGTCCCGTAAATCGAGTTGCTCCAAGCGATCTCGCAAAGACTTGGCTGTTTCGACGGATGGCTGAATGCGCAAAGCTTTCGCCGCAGTGCGTACCTCTTCGACGAGATGATAGGCTTGCTCGCTAACCAAACGCCGGATGATGGTACCCAACAAGTCGCCCAAGAGATGAATATCTTCGCTCAACACGTTCTGTACTTGTTGGTCGATGTCCGACATTTGCATAGTTGATTTTAGGTGTATGTCCAAAGGAAAAAGGCCAGTAGATTCCGGCAGATTCAATCTCGATCTCAGTCTAAGTAACAGATACGCTTATTGATATCCACGTTGACGGAATGAAAAGGTTGCGTCAGGTTGCCTGCAGCAAACAAAGTACGACGGACATCTTCCATGTCGTCTTGGCCAATCGCGTTTGTGAAGATCGGCAATAGATAGTTGATGCCGATTTGAGATACGCCTAAGTTCTCGTTATCGTAAAAACTCGGATGCATTTGCCTTGGATGAATTAAGCCCCAGCGATCGCGAAAATCGTGGGCTTCGCAGCCCGCGACGTTGAATCCATGCTCGCGATTCCACATCAAGATCGAGACGCCGTTGATTCGTCCTTCGAGCAACATCTCGACCGCCTGACCACCCAATTGTGCTCCATAGAAACGGTCGAACAAGATCGGTCGACCTCCTCGTTGCGTGTGTCCGACTTTACGAGTAAAGATCGCCGCCTTGGCGGATTCATTGCGACGTTTGTTGGTAAAATACGTATCGCCGACTCGTTGGATGAGAATCTGGCGCAATGCTTCGGCAGCGCCGCTCAGGATTCTGTTCCCCGCCGGATCCGTTGATGCGACTTCGTTACCTAGCTCTTGACCATGCTCGTCGACGACCCCTTCGGCGCATACGATGACGACGTTCTTCTGTAGTTCATAGATCTCCAGGACACGTTCAACTAAACGATCGATATTGAGCGGCGATTCGGGGACCAAAACAATATCGGGTTGGCCGTAGGCTGTTCCTAAGGCAAGGTAACCTGAATGCCTACCCATGACTTCGATGATTGCGATTCGACGATGGCTTTCAGCAGTCGTCCGAATACGTTGGACACCGGAAGCCGAAACGAAGACAGACGTTGCAAAGCCCGGCGTCACATAGTTGACCATCTGTTCCAAGTCAAAACGACTTCGCGAAGGAAGCCGACGATATTGATAGCCCAGCGGCGAATCCGAAGGTTCGCGAACCCATTCGTCTGGTTCGTGCCGAAAGTTGAGCCCCAAGTCGTTGTCAATCGTTTTCGGAGCGAGCACCGTCGGCAGATAGTTGGAGATTGCTTGCATCCCGTTCAATGTTCCATCACCGCCAATACAAATAAGCCCATCTACTTGAAGTCGCCGCAATCGATCGACGACCTGTTCAATCGTCGCGGTATCTTGATGATCGACGAAGTCGCGCGAAGCACCAATGATCGTTCCGCCTCGACAGCCATCCAGTTCGGGAATACTGCAAAAGAGGGGATTCAATCGAACGTGCGGAACCCGAGGGTTCAGCAGACCACTGAATCCCTTAATAAAGCCGATGACCTCAACCCTAAGCAGATTGGCTTGAACGACTGCCCCCTGAATCGTGGCATTCAACGCGGGCGTGTCGCCGCCCGCCGTAAGTATCCCGATGCGTTTCAAGTTGAAAAGTTCCTCTAGCCGAGTCCTCAAACTTCCAATGAATGCTCCCGCTTAAATGCGCAGCACAAACTTTGCCAGCAACTGGTGTACCAAAAACCATTCCTAAGCGACTAGCCTAGAACCTTACTAGTTCTGTTGCGATCCTGACCGAACAAGCCAATTAATATCGCAGGGACTGCGGAACTAATTGGCATCGACTGAGCTGCTTCGATGACGCAATTCCCATCAGCAGTCGTTCAATGAAAGCCTCGTTCATGAGTAAACGATGTAATAGAGCTTTGTGGCCGCTAACCCAATCTCCCCCAATTCGATCTTCGCGAATCTTTTGGTCGTTGCATCGATATAGAGCTGGCTGGGATCATTACCGGTCTCAGTGTAAATTTCTAGAGCATTTTCATTTTTCATATAGCCATTCGGAAAACGGGGTCAGGTACCAAAAGTGCAAAGCACCCGAAGGGCCGTT
>JANOAI010000029.1:0-15653 GCA_031411055.1 Pirellulaceae bacterium | reverse complement strand
TTGGTACCAAGCTGGACGATCTCGAAAGGAATGATTCCAACGCACAGTGTCGCCTTCCTCTTACAACTCCTATTCAATGACTGCATACTATGAGTTAGCGAATCGTCGTTGTCACTGGTTCGTCGTCGGGGCTTGGCCAAGGAATCGCAGAGGCATTTGCGAGAATTGGTGATTCGGTCGTCATTCACGGGAATCGAAATGTTGAGGGTCTTCGTGAAACAGAGCGGCTTGTCCGAAACGCGAATCGCGAATGTTTGGCGATCACCGCGAATTTGTCGCAAACCGACGAGCAGGATCGATTGGTTCGTGAAGCGTTTGCTTGGCGCAATCGGGTCGATGTATGGATCAATGCTGCCGGAGCAGACGTGCTGACGGGGAATGGAAAGGAGCTTTCCTTTGAAGACAAGCTTGATCTTCTTTGGCGGGTCGACGTCGTCGGAACGATTCGAATCAGCCGAGAAGTAGCTGAACGAATGACACACCAACGGGACAATACTGCCTTGCCTTCGATCATCAATATCTCTTGGGATCAAGTCGAGTCGGGCATGGAAGGTGACAGTGGCCAGTACTTTTGCGCAACGAAGGCCGCCATCGCTGCTTTTAGCAAGAGCTTAGCGAAAACGGTTGGCCCCAAAGTGCGTGTCAACTGCATCGCCCCCGGCTGGATACAAACCGCTTGGGGACAAACCGCTTCGCCAGAATGGGACAAGCGAGCCAAAAGCGAATCGATTCTCAAGCGATGGGGAAGTGTTCGCGATATCGCGAATGCGGCTCTTTTTCTCGCCGACCCGCAATCCGAGTTCATCAATGCGCATGTCCTGCCCGTGAACGGTGGCAGGAACGATTGATGTTTGTCGGCAAGATAAGTTGCGACTCAACGATTGGATTCATCTGGTGTAAAAGGGGTACGACCGGATTGAATGACCGAGATAAGCATGCCTTCGAACAAAATAACCATGCGCGATTGCGAGACGTCGGTTGGAACATGGTATCCGCTTGTCATTGTTACCTCTTTCCGCGTGCGCATTGGTCTCTACACATCTTTCACCAGTCCAACCTTCACCCTCCCCTTGGGAGAGACGAGGCCGAGGGACGAGGCTTCGGGGAGGGTGCGAGTGGCGTTAGTACAGTTGCCCTCCCCTCGCTGCGCTCGACCCTCCCGCAAGCGGGAGGGTGAAGATGTGTAGAAACCTATGCAGCGTGCGGGACAGGTTACGATGAATTTTGATAACATCGTTAGCTTTCAATTTTGATAACATCGTTAGCTTTTTCATGCTTCACAATCGCGCGCGGCCTTTTGGCTCTCAAAGCATCCGTTAATTGTCCTCGATAATTATTTTGTGAATCGGGCTTAGCGGTACAATACCTGGACGACGATGGGTCATGATAACGGCGTATCGACGTCCGTGAACAGCAATGGGATAGGTTGATGACTACCGATTTTCGCCGTGACTATACATTGCGTTTACCTCTCCCTTTAGCGCAGCTATACAGTCGCGCGCACAACGCCAAATCGGCGCGTGATCGACACGATCTGACCTACTTTCTGTTTGAGGCTGCCGTGCGGATGGCAGTCGCGCCGTTGGTGCTTACGTATCTGAATGAGATAGAGCATGGTCAGCCTCGATCGGCCATCGTCGAACGTGGTCTGCTGCATTTGTCACGGCCGTCGGCTGGTCATTGGATAGGTCTGTTGCGGGAGTTATCGAGATACTTTGGCGAGCGGGTGGACGCCGCGACGCATCCGCTTGGTCATCTTTGGAAACAATTGAGTGTCGCTCGAAGCGATTTAGAGGGTGGCCTCAACTTGTATCGGCGTATTAAGCATGGTCCTGATGGTCCGGTAGCCAACGACACATCCATGTCTCTACTTGGGTTGCTTGATGCGCTAGTTCCGTATCGAAATAAAATCATCGGCCATGGAGGGGTTCGGGACGCAGAGTTTTATGAATCACAGATTGGGCCACTCTTATTTCCGGCGGCAAATGATTTACTCAGTGAAAATGTTTTTGATTTGTTGGGGCCGCCTGGATCAAGATTGGTCTCGATTACCGAGATTCGGATGATTGATAAGGGGCGATTTGAGATCGGCTTGCGCGAAGTGATGGGATTGCAAGGCGAGCGCTGCCCACCTCTTATCGTTAGTGACGCCGATCGATCGAACCTCGCGCCGAATACGTTGGCGGTACATTGGCCGGGTCGGGCAATTCCCTTGCGACTCGATCCGTTGCTGCAGTATCGCGAGAGCGAGCTGTCGGACGAAATGTGGTTTTTGAACTCCATTCCGTCGGGACGTTACATCGAATATTTGAACTATGCCAATAGTAAGACGGAACAGAACCGAGCGTTGATGGCCGACATGGCAACGCTGCTTTCTCGAATCTCGGGACGCACGATCGACGAGTCCGAGTTGGTGCGTTTAGGGGACCAGTCGCAAAGCGAAAGTCAGGCGATGGGAATCGCAGATTTGCAGCCGTTATCGCCGACCGGACGAGTCGTCGGTGACTACGAAATTTTGGCAGAGCTTGGCCGCGGCGGGATGGGGATCGTTTACTTGGCACGTCAATTGTCGCTTGGGCGATTACTGGCATTAAAATTTCTCCCACCCGAATTGCAATCAAACGAAGTTGCGGTGGCTCGATTTCGACGCGAGATGCGTTTGCTTGCCCGTTGTGATGATCCACGCATCATCAAAATCGTTTCGTCGGGCACGCTCCCGGATGGTCAACCTTTCTATGCGATGGAATACGTACCGGGTTGTGATTTGGAGCAGGTTTGGCAACGCTTGGCACAGATACCCAATCCGACCCGTGAACTCAGTCTGAGTGATTGGTCACAAGCGATACGTTCAGCTTCGAACGAACGCCGGGAACATGCAGCCAATCGTTCGTCGGCGATTGGAACGCCTTCATCGGAGTCGTCTGATAAAAAGTCCTCAGCCGTCCCGTCGTTGCCGATGAATTTACCGGAATGGTTTCGACCGCTGCCGGAATTGGGAGAAGTGTCGACCGAGGTGGGTGGATACGTTCGACGCATGGTTCAGCTTGTTTGCGATGCAGCCGAAGCCGTGGCGACGCTCCACGGCCAGAATCTTCTGCACCGTGATATTAAGCCAACCAACCTGATGATTACGCCGGACGGTTCACGTGTTGTGTTGATGGACTTTGGTCTTGCGAAGGGTGACAGCACCGGGCTAACGCGCCAGGGTCGCGGCGATTTTTTGGGGACAATGCGCTACGCTGCACCCGAACAATTAGCGGCTGCAAGTGTTGTTGTTGGCAAGCCGGCTGATGTGCGAGCGTTAGGGATTGTGCTTTGGGAATTATTGACACGCAAACGACTCTTTGCCGAGGCGGAAGATCTACGAACACTTGCTCCGCGTGTGCTCAATGATGATGTTCCCTTGTTGCGATCGATTGATCCGACGTTCAGTCGCGATCTCGAGGCGATCATCGCGCGAGCGACCGAACGACGCATCGCGGATCGGATTCCGGACGCTTCAACGTTCGCTAGTTACCTGCGTATGTATCTTGCAGGTCAACCGTTGCCCATTCGCCCACCGACGCTTAGTGAACTTGGATGGCGTTGGGCAAAGGAACATCAGCAGCTCGTCATTACGGCCGCATGCAGTATGGCCTTGATTTTAGCTACGATCGCGACCGCCTTTGGGTTAGTAGATCGCGCGCGGCGCAGAGCGGAGACGCTTGCGGCCGACTTGGAATCGACGAACGGCGAATTGGATCTCGCTTTACAGAATGAACAGGAGCAGGCGCGTCGAGTCAAAAACGAATCGGCCAAGGCGTTTTTTGCGAGTGGCAACGCAGATTACGCAGCAGGCCGGACACAGACTGGATGCCAAAGCATCCTCAAGGCTTGGAAATTCAGTTCAAACGACGATCCCCTCAAGCCAGGCTATGAACAGGTACTCGTCGATCGACTTACTCGCGGCGGACGAATGAGCTTGCCGTTCTGGCATGATAGTCATTTGACGGCGGTGCGGATGAGCAAAGATGGTCAAACAGTGATCACAGCTTCACATGACGGTATGGCTCGACTTTGGGATGCGGCTACGGGCATGCCGATCGGGGAAGCCCTCCAACATCCGAGTCTGCTTGTGGCTCTTGAGCTCAGTCCCGACGGCACACATCTCATCACTGGCTACGAAGACAAGTCGGCTCGAATTTGGGATGCTGTCACCGGTAAAGTGGTCGCAACACTTAAAGGACACGATGATTCCGTGACCGAAGTGTTGTTTAGCCCGGATGGTTCGCAAGTGACAACCGCAAGTCGCCAGGCAGTTCGGTTTTGGGATGCGCGCTCTGGAAAGCTAATTGGGAAGCCAATCCGGTTCCCAAGCGAAATAAAATCCATGGCGTTTAGTCCCGATAGCCAGCGACTGGTAACGGGTTTCAATGACGGCACCATCCGGTTTTTGGATGTCAGCACGCAACGTCAACGTGGACGCACGCTACGGCACGAGAATGCGATCATCTCGATTGCGTTCAGTGCCGATGGTTCTCGCGTTGTAACGGCCTCGTTAGATAAGACAGCCCGCATTTGGAATGCGCTGTCCTACGAATCCCTCGGTCAACCGATGGAGCATGATAAAGGGATCCATTGCATGGCTTTGAGTCAGGACGGCCAGAAGGTCATCACCGGAGCGTGGGATAAGACCGCCCGTTTGTGGGATGCCACGACTGGCGCGAGCCTTGGTGATCCATTGCGTCACCGAGATCTCGTGATGAGCGTTGCTTTTAATCCGGACGGGTCGCGAGTGATTACCGGTTCTCAAGATCACGCGGCCCGTATTTGGGATGTAAGGACGCATGAACTAGTCGGTGAACCGTTGTGGCATGCGGCATGGGTCGGACAAGTCGCGTTTAGTCCAGACGGAACGCGCGTCGTAACCGGGTCGGGCGATGAATCGGCACGCATCTGGGAAGTGGACGAAAGACGCCCTATCGGTAAGACGATGGAGCATAAGGATTTCGTTACGCAGTTGGCCTTTACCGAAAACGGTTCGCGTCTCATCTCGAGCTCCGGCGATATGCAAGTGCGTTCGTGGAACTCGAATAGCGGGGAGCAGTTGTTTGAGTCAATCAACCTCGGAAGGCCAGGCTTCATTCCGATGGTCTTTTTTCATAGCAATGCCACCGGAGATCGCGTTGTTGCTTGGACCGGCGACAAATCCGCTCGAATATGGGATGCCACAACGGGCCAAGCGATAGGAGCCGCGATGCAACACAACGGCGAAATTAAAATGGCCTGCATTAGCCGCGATGGCAAGCTTGTTGCTACGGCTTCCGACGACCACACGGCACGACTTTGGGACGCAGCGACTGGCGTGCAAAAAGGTGAATCGATGCTGCATGACCAAGACGTGTTGTCGATCGCGTTAAGCAACGACGGAACGCGTTTACTAACATCCTCCAGCGATCAGCAAGTTCGCGTTTGGGATACACGTTCTGGGCGCATGTTGGGAAATCCTCTCAAGCACGAAGTTCGCGACCTTGGTTCCATTGTCGAAATGGCGCTTAGCCAGGATGGGCGACGGATTGTTACCTGGCTGGACGAAGGGGAGGTGCGAGTCTGGGATAGTTCGACGCAAGAGTTGGTTGCAGCTCCGTTTCGCGTGACCGAATCCATTTCCGACGCCATGTTACACCCCAACGGGAACTACTTGGTCGTGATCGGTCCGAAAATGAGGTGTCATCTGTGGAACGTCGAGAGAGGGGTTGAGGTGCGTGAGCCGTTTGGAATTCTGCACCAAGACGATTTGACCGCGCTATCGATGGACAGGTCAGGGCATCGATTCGTGACCGCATCGACGGATCAAACGGTGCGGTTGTGGGATGTTCTTACCGGCGCGTCCCTCGGAACACCGTTGCATCATACCGCACCGGTTTTTGCTGCAGTGCAACAGGGAGATGGGCAAATAGTCGCGACCGGGACCGAAGATGGTCTCGGCCAATTATGGGATATTGCGCCCATGCCACTTCCGAGCGATAAGGCACGTTGGTTCGAATGGCTGGCTGATGGCAGGAACCTCGACGGAAGCCACGATGGATCTCCCCAAAGAGCTAAAGAGTTCCCGCGAGAATTGCGGCTAGATCCACCATGGCACGATGCAATGCGTGCATTTCGTGCACGACGATTAGAGATTTCTCGTCGGCCATGATACGGCCGCGCCCTGCAAAAGTAGAATGGGAAGGATAATAATCGTGGCGAGTTTATCGGCGAGTCCATCTTGAAAAAAGGGCAACTGCGAAACTGACGAGCATCGCCGCGCCCATAACGCGCACGACTCCCGTTTCAAAAACCATGGTGGCATTCACAACAATAAACAGCATGAACGCGTGAATGGCTCGGGAAATCCAGTTTGATCGCTGATCGTAGCTTTGTGGGAAAGCCCACCACCAGACGGCATCCACAGTCCAAAGCACCGTAAAGAAATACGAAACGTATATTCCTTCGCCAAAGCGGCTGGCATGGGCCACGTGATCAAAAGCTTTGGCATGCGACCATTGGTGAAAAAAGTGAAAGGACACGACGACGTGAATGAGATAGACGATTGCTCCCCATGTCCAGAGCCATCGAGCGATTCGATCGCTGTCGTGATGATTCATTAACCCATTGTTACCGCGAACAATCATCCACAAGATTGCCACCCAATACCAAAGCAACGCAACGCGGGCGGTATTTCGAATCCACGCATCTCCAAACTGCGTTCCAGGCAATATCGACAAGCCAACGGTTGCCGCAATCGAAACGAGTCCGACACTGACAATCACTCGTTCCGTCGAACTCATTTCGGTTCGACTCGCTCAAAAGGCGACGGGGGTGGGGAGAGGAATTTATGGAGCGTGCCATGGCGTTCGGCCCCTATCCAATCGACATTGGCAGTTTTCAGGACATTCCAAACTCGCTCCGAATCAGGCGTCGACCAAAATCGAATTTTACGATCTGCGTTATGGACTTTTTCGATCATGGCGTTGAGTCTCGCTTGTTCATAGGGTTGAATCTCGATCCCGCCTTTCCATCTGAAATAAGTCGACCATCGTAGGCTTATCGTCGGAATGAGATGCAATGGCTCCTGGCTGTCGATATCGATCAATCGGCCATCCAATGCAACGTACCGAGGGTTCTCAATCGCAATCAATTCGCGAGGAGGATCACCGGTGAGGATAATCGAGACCGCGCCTATCGATTGCTGTTTGTCTTTTACGGTGGTGAGCAGGTCTGCGTATTTAGCCAGGAGCGGTTGCAACGCCTGGTAACACGGCCGGCCATCGGACTTAAAACCGACGAATAGTATAAGCGGCTCGCCTTCATTTTGAATCAAAGCACTGTTTGATTCTTTAAGCTTATTGAGAGGTGCAAGGTAGACTTCCTCAAAGGTGCCTCGCGATTTCAGATCCAGGACCGAATGCCCGACTTTGAGTTGATTGCTTGCCAAAAAAACATCGACTTCGATAGCGCGGAAACCAAGCTCCAAAGCTGCCTGTAACGGGCGTTCTTGGACGAAATCATTTTCTGCGACACCCATTTTCAAAGGTAAGACTTTTAATGGTGCGATCGCTTCTTGCGCAAACAAGGTCGAATCAATTCCGATCGACAACGCCATGATCAAGCATCGAAAGCTCATCCTAATCCACCCTTGATAAAACGGTAACTTAGCTGGACATCGCCAATTTGAATCAAAGCCTGAAAATTCGTGACGTTTTCGAAACCATTAGCCGTTTTGGCAACGGTTCGACATGGGTACTCAGAATATACGGAATCGTCTCGTCGTACCCTCCGCCCAGAAGGATTGGATTTCGAAAAACTTGAAATGGTATGCTCGTTACAACCGCTACAGACGGAATAGCGTAGGCCGTTTGGGACATTCAATAACGGAAATGTTTAGCCGAAAGGAGCGAGCGAATTAATCTGGAAGCTATGTTCCAGACCTCAACAATCCGAAAATCATACCGTTTACCGCTTCGCGACCTCAACTGGATGGCTCTCGCCCTTTTCGGCCAGATGTTCTTACAGCCAATGGCATTTTCGCAGGATCGAACCTGTTCGCCACCTGCCGATTGGACGACATTCGCATCAACCTATACACACGACCAAGCTGGAAGACGAGTCGATCGATTTGCGATGCACGTCGAACCGTACGCGGTTGAGCGATCGGACTATCAACAAAGCGGATTTCGACACTCGCGATCGACCTTGCAGGCAGGAACTTCTTCCGACCACTATCATTCGGTCGAGCGTTGGGGGGCTCCAGTCCAACCGTATGGCGAGTGGCGCTATCCATATCGCCCATTCGCAGTACCGTACGGAGCTTGGGGTCCGCAATCGCCAGCCGTAAATGTGCAGGGTGGCGGGTGGTATAGTCGCCCGGGCTTGCCTTTGCCCTACGGTTCAGGCGGTTACGGTTCAGGCGGTTACGGTTCAGGAGGTTACGGTTCAGGAGGTTACGGTGTCGGAGGACCGAGTTGGAACAATGGCTTTGGTGTTGGACCCTCCAATGCACTTCGACCTGACCAAGACGATTATTATCCTCCTGCTCCTGAGCCACCCCCCGTATCGGACCGCGACTTTTTCTATTCCCCCTACCAACCGTAAGTTTGGATTTCGTAAACCGATCCGAAGGAGAGTGAAATTCGACGCTTGGAAGCAGTTAGGTTATGCTAGGAATTGAATTGCGATTGCGGCCAAAACGCTGAAAATGTGGCTTGAAACGCAGTTATTTGGATCGCATTGATCGAACTCGCCGGACGTTTGGATCCGAGAAAACATTCGGAACTTGGTGTAGTTCGGGGGGTTCAGACTTAGTTACGATTGACTAGTCTAGAGTACAGCGAATGATCCTAACTCGTTTTCCACCTGCAACTTAATATTTTTCTAAATCTCGGGCTGCCCACTTTCTCAAACGCCAAAAAATCTATGATGCGGTTACGTCCATTCGCAAAAATCTCCTTTTTAGCGATTTCTTTTGCCTTCGTTAGCTTGGGAACGCGGTCAACGCATGCCGCCAATCCAGAATTGGTTGGGGTGATCGCGATCGCGTTAGACCCTTCGATGGCCAAGGACTTGGAGTTAACGGACGAGCAATTGACGAAGCTTCGGACGCTCGCGGAAACGCAAGAGGCAAAGGGGCTCAATATCGCGTCCTCCTTACGCGAACTTCCACCCTCGGAACGGGATAGCAAAAAACGGATTCTCGTTCGCGAATTCGAACAGCTTGCATACAAGGAGCTGACAATCCAACAACGTGGACGACTAGAGCGCATTCGTCTTTCCAGCCTGGGATTGGCTTCACTTGCCGAAACGGAAGTTGCAGAAATGCTTGGTCTGAGCCAAGGCCAAAACGACCAAATTCAACAGATTCTGAATTCGCGATTGGAGCTTGTTAAATCGTCCGGCGAGGCGCAAGCGAAAAGCGAAGTCGAGAAGCGCTTGCGAGGTGTCTTAACGGCGGGGCAATGGGCTACTTGGCAAGCATTAGCTGGTCAATCGGCTCGAGCGAGTGTGGTTGCGACAACACAGGAGAATGCAAAACCGAATTCCGAGCCAGCCATTTTAAAACCCGCTGCCGTTGAGGTTCCAAAATATGCGACCGTGAAAGAGCCAGTATCGCAGGTAGCACAAACTTCCAAGCCAACGCCGCAAGTGAATGCCGCTCGTCAAGCGACCACGAGTCCATCCGATCAGGCGGGAGATTCTACTTCATCACCGATGAGAGTTTCGAACGAGAAGAATCTGACACTGAATATCGATAAAATGCCGTGGGAACAAGTTCTCCAATGGATTTCGAAGTAAGCAGAACTCAGTTTACAAGTTGACACATTTCCTATTGGAACTTTTACCTATCGCGATCCCTATCGAAAATACTCGGTCGGCGAAGCGATTGACGTGATGAACGGGGTGCTTCTCAAGAGTGCTTTCCGCCTGATTCGACGTCAGCGATCTTTGATGGTCCTAGAGTTGGGCGACGGCGAGCGATCAGAAGCGGTCCGTGGTTTGCTTCGCGAATTTGCGGAACTCGTTCCGGCGGAGGAGCTTGATAATCGAGGCGAATTTGAATTGCTGAAGTGTTTGTTTGTCTTGACACGCCTCTCGCCCGACGAAGCGCAACGTCAAATTACCTTGCTACTCGGTCCGGAAGGCTCAACGATTCCGCTCGGTTCGGCTGGTCAAATTCTTGTAACGGAAACGGCCGGGAAACTGAAACTGATTCGTGAGATGCTCAAGAGAGTCGAAGATCCGGACAGCTCACTCGGCTCGAAGATCCTGACTTTGCATTTGAAACATGTTGCAGCCGAAGAGGTACTCTCAGTCGCGCGTGGATTGCTTGGCTTGGCAGAAGGGGCTAATTCTTCCGACGATATTCGGATGTCAACCGATTCGTTTGGTAATACGATTTTTGCAACTGGTGTGGCCGAGAAGTTGCAGCTCCTCAAAGATGCTGTGATTCAAATCGACGTCAAACCAGGGGAAGGATCATCGACTGCTGTTTCGACCGAACAACCTAAATTGCGAGTCCACGCTATTCAGTCTTCGGATCCTAGTACAGCCTTCAACGTCCTTCAAACGCTGCTTGAAGGGAGCCCGAACACTCGAATGACTCTGGAACCCAAGACAAACAGCATTGTTGCGTCGGCCTCCGAAGCGGATCACAAGTTAATCGACGAAACGCTCAAAACTTTGGCTGGTGAGTCAAGTAGTTTTACCGTCTTTCCATTAAAACGACTCGACACGCAAACGGCTCTTACAACCCTCGAAAAAGTATTCGGAAAAAGCGGTGGAACGACAGGAACGTCGAGTGCGGCATCGTTGAGTGCTGCTGGACCGATTTTCTTGGGTGATTCATTAGCCCGAACGATCATGGTCAAAGGATCACCTCAAGAACTCGCTCAAGTGCGTGAAGTCCTAGCCAAGCTAGAAGAAGTTGGCCCCGACGTGGATACTTTTGGAAGCAACATGCGCGTTCTTCCAATGACCGGCAAGTCAGCGGATCGCATGCTCGATCAAATCCAATTTTTGTGGGACGCACAAAAGAAGAAGAATCGAATCAAAATCCGAGTTCCTGGTGAAGAGAATTCGAGCAACTCATTCGGAGAAAAAGCCGCGCCGCCTGCCTTTGTACCCCCTGCGAATCCAGCCCAACCAAAGTCACCTTCGACAACAAGTGTCGATCATGCCCCACGTGTTCGCTATGTTGGCACTGCCGCGGATATTTCAGAGAAGAACGCTTCCGCGCCCATCCCTTCGGAGCCAAGTGATATTGTTATCTATCGTGGACCAACGGGCTTGGTCATCACGTGCGATGATCCAAAAGTCTTAGCGGAATTCGAGCAGCTTGTTCGACTGGTAACGGATCAGATGATGTCCGGGGCTGCCGAGCCAACGGTCTTTTATCTTAAGTATGTCACCGCCAAATCGGCCGATGAACTGTTGCGAAGTATCCTCGCCGGAGATGCATCGAGCAGCACTTCGGCTTCGGGCGGTGGCGGGTTGCTCGGCAATGTGCTTGGCGAAATGGGGGGCGGGCTCGTCGGTGGACTGCTTGGGATCGGTGGCGGTACCAGCGCATCCAGTAATTCAGCGGTTTCAGGTGGGATGGCTAGTGGCGAAGTTACGATCACCCCCGACCCACGTCTTAACAGCTTGCTGGTCACGGCCAATCCGATCGACCTCGATTTGGTCGGGCAGCTTCTAACGATTATTGATAAAGAAGACAGTCCGCTTCGGATCGAAACACAAGGTGTTCCACACATTATCCCGGTGATTCATAGCAGCGCGGAAGATATCGCCGAGTTAGTAAAACAAGCTTTTGCTGACAAAATGGGGCAAGGCGCGTCAGGTGGCGGTGGTGGTGGTGGTCAACAACGACAGCAACAACCTTCGCCTCAAGAATTCATTGAAGCATTGCGCGGCGCGGGTGGCGGTGGTGGACGAGGCGGTGCCCGATCAGGCTCTAGCGAGCTGAAACCGCAAACCATGACCGTGAGCGTCGATAAGAAGAACAATGCATTGATCGTGACCGCTTCCAATAGTTTGGCCGATCAGGTGCGTATTTTTGTTGCAACCGTTGACCAAGCTAGTGAAACAGGCTCCCAAAAGATCGAAGTCGTTCAGCTCAACGGAGCCAAAACGGAGCTTTTTCAAAATGCGCTGAAATCGATGTTTGGCGAAAAAGCTAAGACGACTTCGAACACAAGCGGCAGTACTTCCTCTTCCTCAAGCTCTTCGGGCTCGTCTCAAAGCGATGCCGAAGCCAATGAACGACGCGCCGAATTCATGCGAGCCATACAAAGCCGGTTTGGCTCAGGTGGTGGCGGACCAAGCGGTAGCGGAGGCTTCCGCGGCGGAGTCCCTGGATTCGGTGGCGGAGCGCCTGGCGGTGGAGGAGGGCCGCCTAGCGGAGGTGGTGGAACACGAGGTGGTCCTCCGGGTGGCGGCGGACGACAGTAGGCTTGAACGAAACAATCTTCCTTCGAACGACCTTCATCCGCAATAATCGATTTGTCATGGTGGGGGGCGGCGATACGACCGACAATCGAAGCGGCGGTGGCTTATACAGCCGCCGTAAGAGCCCTAGATAAAAAAGTAGACCTATAGTTCGGAGCACGCTTGCAAATAGCCCTCCGATATCGACGAGTTTTAGAAACCTTATGATTACCGACGCTGGCGAACTTTTAGTAAGACGTGGCTTGTTGAGCGCGGATCAATTGATCCGTTCGCGCAACTCGGCTGCTGGCACCAGCGTCATGGAATCGGCTATCCAAAACGGTTTTATCACTGAAGACTCTGCCTTGCGCGCGATGGCCGAAGAAACGGGGCTCGACTTTATTGATCTCCGATCGGCCGAAGTGGATCTCAAACTGCTTGAGACGTTTCCGCAAAAGCTCATTTATCGACACTCCATTTTTCCAATTCGTCGCGAAAATGGGGCGATGATCGTTGCGACCTCAAGTCCATTCGATCTCTATCCGATCGATGAGGCCGCCGCAACGCTTCGATGCCCAGTCACCCCGATTCTGGCCGAGAAGAATGAAATCGCCAAACTCGTCAAGAAGCATCTTGGCGTCGGTAGCGAAACCGTCGAAGGCTTGATGGCAGCGCGCGGCGAAGATGAAGACATTGAATTGCTCGAAGCTATCCAAGGCGATGGGAGCGAGTTGGCCGAGATGGCTCAGGAAGCCTCTGTCGTACGCTTGGTCAATGAAATTTTAGTCGAAGCCGTCGACTCTCGATCAAGCGACGTGCATATCGAAGCCCAAGCCTCAGGGGTCGTCGTCCGGTATCGTATCGACGGCATCCTCCATTCACAATCGTTACCCCCGGAAATCAATCGCTTTCAAGCAGCCATTATCTCGCGTTTGAAGATCATGGCCAAGCTGAACATTGCTGAAAAGCGATTGCCTCAAGACGGTCGCATCAAACTGAAAATCCACGGACGCGAAATCGATATTCGCCTTTCGGTCATCCCCATGATTTTTGGCGAAAGCCTTGTCATGCGTATTCTAGATAAGGGGGCGATGAAGTTTGATCTTCGCAACCTCGGAATGGATGAAGACACCTACAAAATCTATAGCGAACTGATTCGATTACCTCACGGGATTATTCTTGTCACTGGCCCGACTGGCTCTGGAAAAACGACGACGCTTTATAGTTCACTCCTGGAGATTCGCTCGCCCGAGAACAAGATCATCACCACCGAGGACCCAGTCGAATATCAGCTTGAGGGGATCAATCAGATTCAGGTCCATCCCAAGATTGGTTTGACCTTCGCGGCTTCGCTTCGCAGTATTTTGCGACATGACCCTGACATTGTCCTGGTCGGTGAAATTCGCGATGCCGAAACGGCCGAGAATGCGATTCAAGCCTCTTTGACTGGCCACACGGTCTTTAGTACCCTTCACACCAACGATGCGGCCGGAGCATTTACTCGTATCGTTGATATGGGGATTGAGCCATTCTTGGTTGCAAGTACCGTCGAAGGCATTATGGCTCAACGCTTGGTTCGAAGACTGTGCAAGCATTGCAAAGAAGCCTACAAACCCACCGAGCAGGATGTGCCGCCTGATTTTCCTTGGGAGAAACTTGGCGACAATCCGTTGTATCGAGCGGTTGGTTGTCGTGAATGCCGTGGCGTTGGCTACACTGGTCGAATGGGTATTTACGAATTGCTCGTTACCAACGAAGAGGTCAAACAGTTGGCACACGATCGGGCCAGCAGTTTTGTGATTCGACGGGCTGCTTTGAAAGCCGGGATGAAAACGCTCCGAACGGATGCGTGGCGCAAAGCTGTCGAAGGGATTTCGACGGTCGAGGAAGTCTTGCGAGCGACCAAGGGAGATGCGATCGGATAGTCGACCATGCCTGAATTCGCATACACCGCCCGCGACTTTAGCGGAAAAACCTTTACCGGTACGTTAACAGCTAATACCGAACGAGAAGTTGCTGCGCAGTTGGGCGCTAAGTCGTTGTTTCCGGTCTCCATTCAAGTTGGAAAAGGCAGGAAGACGACCTCGAACAGTCGCGTGAGCGGCAGCAAAATGGTCGGCTTCTATTCGCAACTCAGTACACTGTTGCGAAGTGGCGTCCCGATGATACGTGCGATTACTGTTCTATCGCAACAGTCAGGGAGTAAAGCACTTCAAGCGGCCTTAGTCGACGTGAAAGCACGGGTTGAAGAAGGCGAGTCTCTGGGCGATGCCTTTGCGCGTTACCCACGAATCTTCAATGATATGGCCGTCAATATGGTTCGCGCCGGTAGCGAAGGCGGTTTCCTCGAGGACGCGCTGGATCGCGTCGCGAGCTTTGTGGAGATCCAAGAAGAACTCAAGGGCAAGACCGTCGGCGCCTTAGCCTATCCACTTTTTATTATGAGCGTTGGCTTCATCATCGTTACGATACTGCTCGTCTATTTCGTTCCAAAGTTTGATCCTTTGTTTAAAACGATGCGAGCGCGGGGGTCATTGCCAGCCGCA
This sequence comes from Pirellulaceae bacterium, assembly GCA_031411055.1. Classification (GTDB taxonomy): domain Bacteria; phylum Planctomycetota; class Planctomycetia; order Pirellulales; family Pirellulaceae; genus JAIYDQ01. Next base: position 666 of record JANOAI010000029.1, on the reverse strand, counting down.
ACCGAAGTATTGCTTGCTTTGAGTCGCATTGCGCAATCATATTGGTGGGTTGTGCTAGTACTTGCAGCCGTCTCGGCCGTGGGAATTCGTGAATATTTGAAGACAGATAAAGGGAAGCGGAACTTCGACTTTTTCAAGATCAAGACGCCCATGCTCGGAAGCGTCTTTCTGAATCTAGCCGTCTCACGCTTTTGCCGCGTTCTCGGAACGCTGTTAGCGAACGGCGTTCCTCTCCTCAAATCGATGGATATTAGCCGTTTGGCGGCCGGAAATCGTATCCTCGCCGAAGCCATCGCCGTTGCGGGTGAAGAAGTCACGGCCGGTCAACGACTCGCCAAGCCGCTCGAAAAATGTGGACATTTTCCGAAAACGGTGGTCGAGATGATTTCGGTCGCGGAAGAATCGAATACCCTCGACAAAGTCCTCGTCCAAGTATCTGAGAACCTGGAAAAGACGACATTTCGGCGTCTGGAAATCATTGTTCGGCTCCTGGAGCCGGTCATGTTGCTCATTTTGGCCGCTATCGTGATGTTCGTCGTTTTGGCTTTGATGGTCCCAGTTTTAAACAGTTCCAGTACTTTGTAGCCCGAACATGGTTTAATAGTGGTAGTTCGACTGTCCCAAATTCTTCCGGAAGGCTTAATCGCATTGATAACACGAAGCGCA
>JANOAI010000028.1:0-9777 GCA_031411055.1 Pirellulaceae bacterium | reverse complement strand
GAAAACGATAGGTAGGCTCGTCGATCGATTTCCCGCAGAGGAATGCCTACGATACATCCTACACGCCGGCTACCGACTAAAGACTTACGGGATACATCAACCCTAGAACCGCTCTAGTGCTTTTTCCAATCAAGAATGAGGTTTGTGGTAAACTTGTACGACGGACTTCCAGTCCGTCGACCCCAAAAATCAAATCTGGACAATGTGCGAGTTGGAGGCAATTTGAATTGAAAAAAATTCCGACTCATTTTTCATTGCGATCCCTTCTCCTTTTCATGGCAATCTTTGCGTGCTATTTTCCATGCGAACGAGTTTATCGCGAATGGTATTTTCAACGCTACTCAAAGTTTCATTTTAGGATTTTTCTGGCGGATCTTTATAACGGAATGTCGCTGGCGGAGATCAAAAGCAAAGATCTCGTATTGATGCCGATCCGCAGCGACAATCTTGAAAAAGTCTTTATGGAAGATCGTATCCGGATCCGATTCACCGATGGAGTTTATTACGTTCAAAAGAGTTGGTTTGAAAAGGAAGTACAGGCACTCAAGGAGGGTCAAGAACTCTATTTTTGTAAACTTCCCAAGGGGCCAGGGTCCCTTCTCCGGATTGACGACGGTAAGCTAGTTGGACATCGCAATCGCCCACTTACAAAGAAGGTTCTCGATACCGAATTTTTGCCATCCGAGATTCCAAGTCCTTCGTTGCGATTTGGTTTATTCCCACTCTATTTCCTACCTGTACTTATCTTGGTTTTGTTAGTTACAGTCCGACCTCTGCATCAACTCCGAAAGGTTCGCGATTTTCGGCTATTCGGAAATACATCTCGAAACCACCAACCAATCGATTCAACTTGGCGATACAAAATCTCAAATTTTTTCTAGCTGGACAGCGCCACGTCGGACTTGATAATCGATCGCAACCCAGCTGGAGTACAGCCTTTAGGCGCCGAGCACCTTGGATGCGCCACGAGCGGCTAAAGCCTGGACTCCAGCGTAAAGTGGCGCTGTCCAGCTAGGCTTTGTTCTAAAGTCGTCTTTCGCTCTGCCAAAGCTCGGAAAAGTTAGAACTTTCCCGGAGCGAATGTAGCGGGCCTAATAGAAAACTCCCCCACTGCTTCAACCTCCGACCACAAAAAACGCCGCCACTCCTTTGGATCGATCGCAAACGAACAAATAGCTGGCCCCTCAACGCTGTGTTACGATCCGACTCCCGTCAAAGAAAATGACGACGTCTCAAAGCCGCAAACATTCCCAAACTATCCGACCTCACTCGCACTTCACGCTTCGTTTGCGGAGCCAACGGCGACAATGGTCCATGCACTTGTGCAGTCGACTTGCATTCCATCCCTGTTTCGCCTTGGGGCAATGAAGGATGGTTCATGAACTAGGTCGCTTTCGCGAGCTGAGAGCCTTTGGTCCTTGGGAGAAGGTCTTGAACCATCAGCTTGGAAGTGATTCGGGAAGATTCGTAAATCACAGGGAGCCCGCTGCCTGGATGCGTGCCGCCGCCGACAAGATAGACGCCATCGAGTTCCTCAAATCGATTGTGCGGTCGAAGATGAAGCATTTGGCCGAGATTGTGCGCTAGATTGAAAGTGGCTCCGCGATAAACGTGGTACGAATCGCGCCAGTCAGTGGGGGTCGTTATCTTCTCGAACCGAATACGCGAACGTAAATCGGTCAAGCCGACCTCTTCGAGTCGCTTCAGCGTAACTTCGCGATAGAACGCTTTCTGTTGCTCGTCCCAAGGGGTGTTTTTGGAAAGATGCGGAACGGGAACGAGAACGTAGAGACTGCTATGTCCAGAAGGAGCCATCGACGGATCGATGAGACTGGGGTTATGAATATAAACGGACGGCTCATCAGGAAGAACTTTCTTTTCCTCAATCTCGCGAAGGTTCTTCGCGTAATCTTTGGCGATATGAATCGTGTGGTGCACTAAGTCCTTGTATTGGCCTTCGATGCCAAGGTACATCATAAAGGTACTGCACGAGAACCGCTTCTTTTCCAGTCTGGCATCGGACCAACGCGATCGGAGTTCGTTCGGGACCAGCTTTTGCATCGTATTTGCAAAGTCTGCATTGATTACGATTGCATCGACAGGAATCGTTTCATGATCCGTCACGACTCCGACGACCCTGCGATGCTTGAACTCGAGCTTTTGGACCTTCGAATTGAGGAGGATTCGAACACCCTGTTCTGCGGCAATTTCGGCCATCCGCTCGTTGACCCGCGAGCAACCTCCAATCGGATGAAAAACACCGTGTTCATATTCAAGGAACGAGAGGATCGAAAAAAGACTTGGGCATCGGAACGGAGACATTCCCAGGTACTTGGCTTGGAATGAAAACGCCAAAACCAGCCTGGGATCTTTAAAATACGTCGTTAGTTCCTGGCCAAGCGACTTCCAAGGCTTTAAGTGTGGAGCGGCCGACATGAGAGATGGTCGTAACAAGTCGAGAGCGCTGTTAAAAGGCGATTCGAGTATCGGACGAAAGCGTTTTAGCTTCACCCGATTGTCACGCATGAACCGACCAAGGGAACCCGCGTCGCGAGGAGAGAACTCTCGAACGCGTTCTTCCATGAGCTCGAGATTTGGCGTACAGTCGAGCTGACCACCAGCACCAAAAGTGAGTCGATATTGCGGATCCAACTTGTGCATCGGGACCTCGTCAAAGAGGTTCCGACCGACCGACGCAAAAATTTCACTCAGGACTCGAGGATACAGAAAAAAAGTCGGCCCGGCATCGAATCGATAGCCACTTTCTTCAATGGCAGACGAGCGTCCTCCGACGCGATCCATCGCTTCGACGATGGTGACGTCAAATCCAGCATGAGCCAGTTGCATCGCGGCCGTGAGCCCACCAGGCCCGGCTCCGATAATGACTACTTTTTTTGATCGCATCCAGTTTCTTCCGATTCACCACGGTTCGCATCTAGGTCACTCTAGTGGATCGTAAACCCCTTGTGCCCGTAAATTCGAACTACATCGAAGTCGGTTGAAAAAACCAAACGATGGTTAACACGACGCAAACCGAATACGCCAAAAACAGGCTTGGACGCCAAAGCCTCAAGGCTGGCAGCGAAATTCCCGTTTCAAAAAGTTTGATGAGGACACGGAAATAATAAGCGGCTGCTACGACGGCATTGAAAGCCATGAGAAGTGTTACGGCCGTGACATCCCAGCGATTGATCCCCCCCGCCGCAATGAAGATCTGGAACTTCGCCACGAAACCAGCCGTCAATGGCAACCCAATGAGCGACAAAAGGCAAATCGACATAGCAATGGACGCCGCCGGTCGACGGTAGAACATTCCCGACAAATCGCCAATCGTCATCGTCTTGCCACCGGCTTCATCGATTTCAGCCAGACAAGCAAAGACACCCAAGGTCATTACCGCGTACGCGGCCAGATAAGTGAACAACACGCCTTGCTTGGCTCCATCGAGCATCAGTGAAACCATCGCGAGCAACAAGTAACCTGAGTGAGCAATACTCGAGTACCCAAGGAGTCGACGAACACTGGATTGAGCACTCGCCATCGCATTGCCAACACACATGGTGGCCGCTGAGATGACCAGCAGAACCGGGACTAGGGCCGGTGCTAAAGACGCTGTCACATCTGCATTGTCCAAGATCCGCACCATCGCAACGAAACCAGCCACCTTGGGAAGATAGCTCATCATCGATGCGGCAAGAATCGATGTTCCTTCAAAGACATCAGGGCCGTAGAAATGAAACGGAACGGCGGTGATTCGAAATGCGAGCCCACACAGAATGAACATGATCGCGAGCAAGCCAAGTGTTCCAAAGGCTTTGGTTGCGATAGCTTCTTGCACGACGGGCAGGTCCATAGAACCCGAAATACCGTACAGGTAACTCAATCCAAGCAAAAAGAAACAGGAAGAAAAAGCACTCAACAAAAAATATTTGAGCCCGGCTTCTAACGATTTGTTCTTGCTCCCGGCGATGATTAGCAGAATATAGGTTGGGATGCTTACGAGCTCCAGCGAAAGGAACATCGCGATTAAATCGTTGGACGCACCAACCAGCGGAATGCCCGCGAGAATCAACAACAGGCATCCGTAGTATTCTGCCAAGTACTTTTGCGGGCCTATCGACCAACCAATCAATATGATTACGAAACCACCAATCAATGTTAAACGTTCAGAAGCCAAAGAAATCGAGTCGTATCGGAACAAGCCTGCATTCCAGCCATTCGCGTTCAACGCATTTTGTCCGATCACATGGAAGATCGACGCAATCAATAGAAACAGGAAGGCGATCGAACCAAGCAAGCTACGACGATTGTCTACGGAATGCGCATCGACCGGACGCAGAAATATACTCGAACAGAACAGGAGACAGCCTCCGATGATCAATGTTAAAGCAGGCGCTGCAATTCGAATCGCCGGTGGTAACCAATCCATCACGTTTCAATCTCCAAAATCTTTCTATCAACCGATTGGAATTCAATCAAAAAACCCGGCCTATTCAGTCAACGCACCTAGTTTTTTGGACTCGCCACCAACATCGACGAATCGACATTCGGATGAATCAATTTCACCGCGGGCTCTAATCGGCTCGACAACAATTCAACATCGACTTTCATGGTGTCGGTGGCTTTCGAAGGAAAAACACCGAGGACGATGGCCAACAAAGCGATCGGAACCAATGCCAATAGATCGGCCGTATTCAGGTCGCCAGACTGATTCAACTTCTTTGGTGTTGAACCGTCCGAGCCAAACATCACATATTGCAAGACTCGCAAGCTATACCAAGCGCCGAGTACTGCGCCAAACACCGCGATGGCGGTCAATGGAATCGAAATGCGTGTCATTCCCGACATCGCAAGGATTTCACCAACAAAGCTGTTCAGGCCGGGCAAACCAGCTCCAGCCAATGTAAAGAAAACCATAAAAGTCCCTAGCTTAGGATAGGCAGATGCCAGCCCACGACTTTCTTCATTCATTTCAATTCGGCCACGGCGAGCTTCGATCATTCCTAACATTAAAAACATGGCTGCCGTGAGGATGCCGTGGTTAAACATCTGAAGCGACGCACCGGCTAAACCTTCGCGATTCATCGCCATCAAGCCAAGCGTGACAAAGCCCATGTGGGACAACGAAGAATACGCTAACAACCGTCGAAGATCCGTTTGTCCAAGAGCAACCATCGCACCATAGACAATGGCGATCGCACCCAGGCTACCAATAACCCATTGAAACGACTCGATCAATGGAATGGGCGTGAAGGGGAGAACGATTCGAAGCATTCCGAAGGCTCCCAGTTTGCCAACGACCGCTGCGATCATCGCCGTCGTGTTGGGATGAGCTGCCGCGTAGGTCGTTGGTAGCCAACTGTGCAGTGGCAAGATCGCCATCTTGATTCCAATTCCGAGCAACAGAGTACACAGAATTAAGGTTTGCGTTTTCGAAAGATTGGAAGCCTTACCGATCGCCTCGTTCGTCCGCTGCTCAACATTCTCACTGGCAGCAATTGGTTTGACGATCGATTGTAACTGCGTCGTATAAACGGTCTTCGAAAGTTCCGACATCAAAACGGTCGATGGTTTATCTTTGGTTGAGGACTGAAGAACCAAACCAATCAATCCAACGACCATGGGAATGCTTCCCGCCAAAGTGTAAATCAAGAATTTCCTAGAAGCTCGCAGCGATTCTTTGGGATCACCCCATAGATTGATGAGCAAAATGATCGGGAGCAGGACCGCTTCAAAAAAGACGTAGAACAAAAGTAAGTCCATCGAAAGGAAAACACCGATGAGCAAACTTTGGGTGATTAGAATTAAGCCGGTATACAGTCCAAGCCTTTGGCTGATTTGGTTGCCGGCTGTCAGGAGAACTGCCAGCGTAACAATCGAGGCTAGCAACACCATGGCCGCGCCGAAACCATCGGCCCCAAGTTGAAGTTGCCACTCGATCGGGTGCCCCTGAATTGAAATGGGCATGCTGAGTTGCATCCACTCCGGCCCGTAAATCACATGCGGTTGGATCATCCCGCCACTAGAGTCGAGGGAGGTTGTTTCGCTGACTTCGCGGAACAATACAATACTTCCTAACAGAACCAGGCCAGCTGCGGCTAAACCCAGCTTGTGGGCAACATCGCGAAAGGCTGCACCGAAAACCGACAACAGCGTGCCAGCCAGCAGGGGAAGTAAAATTAGGATCGGAAGTAGGCTATTCATTGTTTTGGAAACGACTCTTCAAATTCAAAGTTCGTCGACGCTCAATCTTCAACTCAAGTAAAAGCGGAATTCACTATTGCAAAATGACCCACAAGGCTAATGCAGCAATACCGGCCACGGTCATATAAGCATAAGACGAGACCAATCCACTTTGAAACTTCTTCATCATCAACCCTAGCCCTACTGGCACCTTCGCAATGGCCATCGTAAGACCGTCTACAATCGTGCTATCGAAGCCGCTCATCATTCTGCTCTTCCACAAAAGTGGCACAACAATCACTGCGTTGTAAAGCCAATCGATATACAAACGATTGCGACCAAAGTCAGCCAGTCCTGCACGTATGGAATTTGCAGGGAAGAGATTCGTCGAAGCTTTTGCAAGGCCATATCCAATAGAGATTCCTACGATGGCAACAACAGACGAAGCCACTAAGAGCCAAATGGGTTCATGGTGTGGTCCATGAAGCTCGGGAAAACTTGGCGTCTTCGAAATGTAATTGAGAATCCAACCGGTGGGGCCAAGCAAAGCTCCCAAAACTACAGCCCCTACGGCTAGAACGTACATGGGGCTAAGCATCACATTCGTTGCTTCATGCGGGTGATGACCAGCCTCAGGCGGTAGCTTTTCCTTGCCCCAAAAGGTTTTGAAATAGGCTTTCGACGTGTAAATTGCCGTTAGCAAAGCAGTAAGGAAGCCGATTCCGAAGAGAATGGTAAAGTGATTTCCGTAATCTGCGTCGGACCGAGCATCGTAGAGCAACGAGAGGATCGTGTCCTTACTCCAGAAGGCTGCCAACAACGGAAAGCCTGCTAACGTCGCTGCGCCAATGAGAAATAGGATGTTTGTTTTCGGAAGATACTTTTTTAGTCCTCCGAAGCGACGCATATCGATTACGTCGCCCATGGCATGCATGACATTGCCAGCCGACAAGAACAACAAGGCTTTGAAGAACGCATGCGTGACCAAGTGAAACATGGCTGCCATGACGGCGATCGTCAACATGTTGTCGATGACACCACATCCGAGCGCGACAAACAAATAACCAAGTTGACTAGCCGTCGAATAGGCAAGTACCCGTTTTAAATCGTCTTGATAAAGCGCCATGACGGACGCGCCCAAGGCGGTGATTCCCCCGAGCCAGGCCATCAAAACCATCACATTCGGAGCGAGAACCATAAAAGGTGCCATGCGGGCAATCAAAAAGACCCCGGCCGTCACCATCGTGGCGGCGTGAATCAAAGCGCTAACGGGAGTCGGACCTTCCATTGCATCCGGCAACCAGACGTGGAACGGGAATTGAGCAGACTTGCCGATGGCGCCAATCAAGAAACACAGGGCCAACCAGCCAATCAGATCAGGAAAAGCTTTCGAATCGGCAATCTCCTGTGCGGCCGCATGTATCGTCGAAAAATCCAGAGCGCCAAACACACCTTTCGCATGTCCTGCCGCTGTCTGGCCAACCGCATACGCAAGAATCAAAATGCCAAGCAAAAATGCGCAATCGGCAACGCGATTCACAAGGAATGCTTTGATGGCGGCCGCGGCTGCGGAAGGCTTGCGATAGTAGTAGCCAATGAGCAAGTAGCTGCACGTTCCGACGCCTTCCCAAAAGGCATACATGAGCAGCAAGTTATTCGAGAGAACAAGCATGGTCATGCAAAATACGAAACCCGTGAAGCATGCGAAAAATCTCGCAAAGCCGGGATCGCCACGCATGTAGTCTCGCGAGTAAATCGCGACCATACAACTGACAAGTGTCACGACAGACAATAGCGTCAGTCCAAGGCTATCAAGACGAAGAGAAACGTCGAGACGGATACTTCCGATGTCAAGCCAAGTATACCCTTCAACGACCGTCATGCCTGTTTCAGAGGAATGATTGAAAAGCAGCATCAGTGCGGCAAACGCGGATATCGCCAACGAAAGGACAGCTGGCCAATGGGCAAAATCTTTGTCGCCGCGAAAGGCCAAGATTGTGCAAACAATACAACCGAAAAGCGGAGCCAACGGGACGAGCCAAGCGATGTTCGAAATATTCTCAAGCATGTGACGAACCCTCCGTCGATCGGAATTGCTTATCGTCTTCCTTGGTCCAGCCATCACTCAGGGTCATCGGCATCGGATGGATGCTCGGATCGAGACCGGCTGGTGTAAGTAGCGGATGATCCAATTCTTTCTCCATAATGATTTCGGATTTCTCTGCGAACGGAGCGGTCGGTGTTTCGTTAAGCTCGGACCACATACAAACGTCCAGCGTGTTCTTTCGCCGAAATAGTGAAACAATCAGTGCCAGCGCGAGCGCGGCTTCACAAGCCGCAACCGTCAAAATCATGACGGACATGATTTGGCCTTGGTAATTTTTATGCTCTTGACCGAAGGCGATAAAGTTAATGCTTACTCCGGCGAGCATCATCTCAAGCGAGAGAAACATCAGGATCATCGACCGCCGCGTCAGGAAACCGACCATCCCAATAACGAAGAGTGTCGCTCCAAACAAAAGCATTTGATGGGTTAAAACACTCATGCTTCCACCTCCAAGGTTCGTTGGGCAACAGCAATTGCACCGATCGTCGCCGCTAGCAGCAAGGTTCCTGCCAACTCAACCGTAAACAAGTATTCTGTGAACATCGACCGCCCTAAGCCCGCTGTGCTGCGGGGAACGTTTGACTTTTGAGCCAAATCCGCCGTGCTATCCGGAGCACCTGGCCTTGTTATTTGGCTCCACGGACGCGAAATCGAGCTTTGAGCAATATCAACTTCGCCCGTTTCAATCGCATGCAGCGAATATACGAGAACGCTCAGCAGAATCCCGCCTGCAATCGTCGCGAGCATTGGTTGATTCAATTTGAGTTCGTACGTCTCAAGCGAAGTCAATTGCGAGAACATCAGCACAAACAAGAAGATGATGATCGTGGCCCCGGCGTAGACGATAATCGTTGCCGCAGCAACAAAGTGTGCCGACAGCATAAACAAAACACCTGCGCCGGAGAGAATCGCCGTTGCAAAGCCCAGCGCTGCATGCACCGGTTGGCGAACCACGAGAAAGGCTGTTCCGCCGCAGACGCTCAACCCACAAAAGGCGAATAGCACAACTTTCTCGAAATCCAATTTCTGGGAAGCACCAGCCATCACGACGGCTGCAGCCATGAATACGCCGCCGATCAAAGCCCACGTCTTGGATCGCAGCACTCCATACTGCAGTAAGAAATAGCCGATCGCCGCAAAGGCAATACAAATGAAGGCCATCAAATGCCAATCGGCAACCCCCAGTTTACTAAGGCCTGTTTGTGCGAAGAAAATAGGATTCAATTCAATTCACTCCCTTCGATTGCCAACGGAATGCATTGTTGCCTTTCGCTCCCGCGAAGGTTGCGGGACGTTCAAAGCCTGACGGTTGTTCTGACAACGTTTGTTGTTCCAGGGACGTGTGGCGTTCTTTAATGAAGACCGTGTCGCGCGGCCAACCATCCATCGCAGTCGTACCGTAGAGGTGATCTAGAACTTGAAGCCGTAACGAGACTCGTAGTCCGCACGCTTCGTTCGCGGAGCGAACGGCGACACTGGCGGAGCGA
>JANOAI010000027.1:0-4371 GCA_031411055.1 Pirellulaceae bacterium | reverse complement strand
TGTCTCGGGCCCCCAGTCGACTTATCCACTCCGCCTCCACTGGCCTCGCACCAGTCGGCTTGTCCACTCCGCCTCCACAGTCCTCGCCCCAGTCGGCTTGTCCACTCCGCCTCCACAGTCCTCGCCCCAGTCGGCTTGTCCACTCCGCCTCCACAGTCCTTGCCCCAGTCGGCTTGTCCGACTGGAGCGAAAGGTGGAAAGCTACGCATTCGCACCTTCTCTCCCCGCCCACGACGGGTTCACCCCGTCGGAGCGAAGGTGGTCAGCTACGCACAGCGTCCATACTGTAAACCCCGATCGTCCCAGCATAAAAACTTGGCTTCCAAAGCCCAACTACATTCAACCGCCGCGATGTCTCGTTCATCAAGCTCAGCGCGATAGCTTCCGGTGAGTCTTCGACACGTCCACGGAGACTTACATGTAAATGATCCGGCATGACCGACAGCCCACCTAGATGATACCCTCGATCTAAGGCAATTGATTGCACCTGTTCAAACAGCGAACCAAGAAAAGGCAAATTGCGAATTCGATGCCGAGCTTGCACAACGAAGACCAAATGCAATTGATACCAATACCGCCCGCTTGCGACTTCCAATGGAGCCTGAAACGTTCGATCATTATCCCAAACACGCGTAAACTGCTTCAGCGAATCGGCAAAACGATCATCGCAAAATTTAGCCGCATCGACTTGATGGCGAATATAGTCTTGAACATCGTTAGCGGTGTTGTTCCCCAACGACCGAAGCGAGACCTTCCGCGAAAACTTGAACGGAATTTTCTGGCATCGAAACAAGTAATCAATACGCCCTTTGATCCGAGCCACAATCAAGGTCGGGACCACGTTGGGTTTGGTACTGACCGTCGCTTGCCAATAGTCGGCTTCGCATTTTCGTTCGAGCAGCCGTATGCCGTCTTGCTCCCAAGTTTTCGCCAGTTGATTCCAATCATCGTTGCACGTTGGCGGCATCGTTCCTTGCGAAGGCCAACCAGTCCAAGACCAGCGCAACGAGTAAGCTGGATTGGTTGATTCCGAACGATAACAATCTGCCGTGTTCATGATCGAACCTGCGGTCGAGATGAAGAAACTGTCGCAAAATTTTAGTAGAGCCTGCCTGGAAGAAACAAGCAGGGCGAAAAAATTAAGCACGAGGAGAGGCAGCCGCCACGAGACCTGATTCGCCGAGCGGCACAAGGCCGCCGGGGTCTCTTTTTCGTAGTTTCGTTTTATATGTTTTGGAGCCTTCGGTTTGTAGCATTCCACCTTTGCTTCCGACGGGATGAACCCGTCGGGGAGCTTGGATAGAACGCTTCGCCGTGAATAGGATAAACCCGTCGGGGAGCTTGGATAGAACGCGTCGCCGTGAATAGGATGAACCCGTCGAGAATCGAAGCCAATGCACTCTCCGCCCCCAAGTCGGCTCGCCCGACTGGAGCAAAAGGCGGACAGCTACGCGCGCGTTCTCCATCCCAGCACTCTCCGCCCCCGTCGGGTTCACCCCGTCGGAGAGCCAGGCGGAAGGCTACGTTGGAAGACTATCAAGTGACGATTCTTCCGGCGACTTCCGCGACCGGGACGGGAGCTTTCGAGCAAAGTGGCTACTCCAACAATCCAGGTTTGTTTCCCTCGCTATCGACCGTTTATGCAGCGGATATCGACGGCGATGGCGATGTCGATTCACTCACGGCGTCTTTCGATAATGGGCAGATCGCATGGCAATCCAACCTGGGTAACGGAAATTTCTATCAGGACATTAACGGCAATCGAATCATCGCCACGATCTCCAACCCAACCAGCGCGATTGCAGTGAACATGGATGGCGATAAGGATTTGGATGTCGTCGCGAGTTTACTTGGCGCTCCGTTTGTTTCAAGCTCGTTCGTTTGGTAAAGGGAACTGGCGCGACTTCGTTTACTTACCTTTCATCGGGCGGCGCGCTTGGGGAATGCGTCGATTCAGTCGAATGACTGGACGGATAGCACTCTGATCTCCTTTACGGGCGTTGAGCCGCTTTCGATTTTGAATGCGATCGATGTGAATATATCGGGGGCGTTGAATGTTAGAAGTAATACGTTCACGATCGACTCGCAGGGTTTTACGACGCTGGATCAAACGACGACGGTGACGGGTGGGACGATTACCGCACCGAATGGATTGGTTTTGTCGACGGGTCAGACGATTGTAGCCCGTGGGGCGATCAATGCTCCGATTTATTCTCAGCCTGGTTCAACGATTACGGCGACCGGAAATCTGGCGCTAGGTGATGCGACGGCTTTTGATGGAATCGATTTGCATGATCGACTGAATATCGGCGTCAATACGGTGACGCTCAACGATGGCTACAAAGTGGTGCTCGGTTCTCAGACGACGCTTGACACAGCTTCGGCTAATGGATTCTTGGTTTCGCCGAATGGGATCGCACTCGAAGACAATCAAACGCTAACGGGGCGAGGGACGGTGACAACTGTCGGTGGTACGTTCGAGAATCAAGGACATGTGCAAGGCCAAAGCTCGAAGAACAAGATTCGCTTTAGCCAACTGGTAACGAGTCGTGGATCGTTCGCGAATGTCCAATTCGACGGGGGAAGCAGCCTTGGAAACAGCCTGACACTTACCGAGATGCAAGGGACGAATGCCTTCGGAACAACGAATGTTCATACGGTCGAGCTGGGAGGATTACTGGCCGGGAACGAGTACGACAAGATCGTGTCGACGGGAAGCGTTAATCTCGCCGGAACGCTTAATGTTCAAACCATCAATCTCAACAATGGCTTCGTGCCGACGATCGCGACCGATCGCAAAGTAGCTGATCTTGTTGTGACGGATGATGAGTTCGGAACGAACACGCTATCGCTTAGTGGAGCGGATGTCAACAACTTCAAGATCGTTGGCAATGCTCTGTATCTGAAAGCCGGAGCCTGCAGCCCTATCGGGGGCTGCCGCATTGTTTAGCGTGTGGTGTTTCAGACGTCGTCGGAGAAAATCGGAGAATAGATTTTCAGGAAAGCGTCGAGTGCCCCCAACTAAGCTACGGAGATTCCTGTTCGCAGCACGAGCGAGAACCTGCTTTGTGTTTGGAATAGTTGTGACGTGTGCGAACATTATCCAGGCTGATTTAATTCTTTCGATCGACCTCGATCCCGTGCAGAATGGGATTCAAAATACGCGGACGGTTACAACATCGACACCGTTCCAAGTTCAGTTGCTACTTCAAATTACCGGGACAACATCACTTGATTCCTTTCGTACAAGTGTAAGTTTTAATAACTCCGGACTGACGTACATGAATGGATCAACTTCGCCGCTCGCGAACTATTCACCGCAAGCTGGCTCGCTCACCCTGACGGGAAATATCTTAAGCCCGATCGAGGCTTCGTCTGTCGTCATTGGTCAAGGGGCGTCTGCTCCGTTGGGCCCGATCGTCATTGGCACATTTAACTTTACAACCCTAAATTCGGTCGGTGCCTTTCAGATTGCCCCTTTTGAAGGTGGGCTAGTTGGGTCGTTTAATAACAACTTAGATCCGATTACGCCAGTCATTGAGAGTGGTCTCGTAACGACGACCGCTATCCCAGAACCATCGACTCTATTTACAAGCAGCCTGTTGATAGTCGGTTGGTCTTTTGGTAGTCGCCGAAGGTGCCGACCTGTTGACTGACAACCAGTATTCCTCGTTCTCAAGGGTTGCGTTAGAAGCGGATGAGCTAGTATCAAGACGCGGAATTGATTCACCACTCAAGCGATTTCATCATTGATATGAGATTTGCTTCCTCTTTTCAGCAACGCAACCAATCCGTCCGCGAAACTACTTTCGCTACCAAGGTTTTTGGTCGTGCACCAAGTTGGCTCGTCCAACGGAAGTAAAGGCGAACAGCTACAATCACTCATCCGTATTCAGGTCGTTCCTACTCGGCTTGTCCGACTGGAATGCAAGGTATCGTTAGTTAGTGAACCTGATTCACCCGTGACGCGAGGTCACGGGGGTCTTTCGAATTGATCGTTCATTCTTTTAGCCTTCCACCTTTTTCACCAAGCGGCATAAGGCCGCTGGGGTCGCGCTTGGCACAAGTCTGCTCGGATCGCGATTGGCACAAGGCCGCTGGGGTCGCGCTTGGCACAAGTCTGCTCGGATCGCGATTGGCACAAGGCGGCTGGGGTCACGCTTGGCACAAGTCTGCTCGGATCGCGATTGGCACAAGGCGGCTGGGGTCGCGATTGGCAAAAGGCTGCTGGGGTCACGCTTGGCACAAGGCGGCTTTCCGCCATCGCATTTCCTGGCCCCCGACGAGCTCGACTCGTCGGAGCCAAAGGCGGACGGCTAGAATGACTCCGCCACGCGCCGCGCCCGCCTCATTCTCCGCCCCAAGCCTTCG
>JANOAI010000026.1:0-1708 GCA_031411055.1 Pirellulaceae bacterium | reverse complement strand
AATTGACTCCTGACCCCATAACCCGACGATAGCATCCTGTCCCGAGCAACGATATCCCAAGGAATTCACCTTTGATCACGAAGATTACCGGCACATTGGTTGGCTTGACGGAAGAAATAGCCATCTTTTCCGTACCCCCGTTCGAGTACGAAGTCTCGATTCCCGACTATACGCGTCGTCATTTACAATCCGAGCTCAACAAACCGGCTGCTTTGCACACGCTTTACCATATTGATGGCAATGCGGCTCAAAGTGGCAAGCTCACACCAAAGCTGATTGGCTTTCTCACCACCGTCGAACGCGATTTTTTTGAGCTAATTTGCTCCGTCGATGGATTGGGAGCCAAGAAAGCGCTCCGAGCGATGGTTCGGCCAGTTCAAGATATTGCTGTCATGATCGAACAGCAGGACGCCAAGGGATTGTCGGCTTTGCCCGGCATTGGGCCAGCTACCGCCGAGCGAATGATTGCAAAGCTACGCCGTAAAATGGCCAAGTTTGCACTGCTCGTTCGACGCGAAGGGGGCGAACTCGCCGTCCAACAACCGGGCGTGGTGGAGGAAACGTATCAGGCGTTGGTCGTGCTTGGACATAACGAAGCAGATGCTCGGCGATTGATTGAGCAGACTCTTTCCGGTGGTAAGAAATTCAAAGACACGGAATCGATGATTCAAGCCATCTATCAAAAGCAATCCGGAAACGCTTCCGAGTAGCGATTTTTGTCGTTGCGCGTTCCAGCAACTGCCTTCCGGGGTCTGGCTTTTTCGGGTAACATCCGCGGCTGAAATTTAGCCCGTTGTAATGTTGAAAGACCGTATGGATCTCCACGATTTAACCCGCGATTTGCAGCAAAAGAACGATAGTAAGATTGTCATGTTGGTCGCCGATGGGTTGGGCGGACTCCCCATGCAGCCGGGTGGGTTGACTGAATTAGAAACGGCGAAAACCCCCAATTTGGCTGCGTTAGCTGCCCGAGGGGTTCAAGGGGCCAGCATCCCCGTTAAGCCAGGAATTGCTCCAGGAAGCGGGCCAGGTCACCTCGGTTTATTCGGGTATGATCCACTGGTTTACATGATTGGCCGCGGGGCTCTCGAAGCCACCGGCATAGGTTTTGAACTTAAGGATGGTGATGTCGCCATTCGCTGCAATTTTTGCACCCTCGATGCGGCTGGAAATATTTCGGATCGGAGAGCCGGACGCATCAGCAGCGAAGAAAGTGCACCGATCGCTATTTCGCTTCGTCAAATCAAGATTCCGGGGATTGAAATCTTCGTAGAACCGGTCAAAGAACACCGCTTTGTCGTGGTTTTCCGCGGCGCGGGATTGAGTGGCAGAGTTGCTGATACCGATCCGCAGCAAACAGGCGTTCCACCGTTAGATCCCATCGCGCAGGATGATGCCAGTAAAAAAACCGCCGAGGTTGCGAAAGAGTTTCTCAAGCAAGCTAAGAAAATACTGGTCGGTCATCCGAAAGCCAACTTCCACACGATGCGAGGCTTCGCGAGTAAGCCATCGCTGCCTTCTTATCAAGATGTTTATGGTCTCCGTGCGGCGGCCATTGCGGTCTACCCCATGTACAAGGGTTTGGCGCGGTTGGTAGGGATGGATATTGTGGGCAGTGCGACGACGCTTGCCGAACAGATCACGGAACTGAAAAGGTGCTGGGATGATTATGATTTTTTCTTCATCCACTTCAAATACACCGATAGCA
>JANOAI010000025.1:0-15305 GCA_031411055.1 Pirellulaceae bacterium | reverse complement strand
TTTACCTTCAATTCAAACTGGAACGATGCACTAGTCAAAATCTGGGCTGATTTTTGTGCGTGGCAAGGCCGCATTCAGTCAATACCTCAAATCGCTATTTGTGACAACGCGCACTATCGAGCTACAAATCATACAATGGATTCGCGCCGTTTCAATCGCACATAATTTGCCCGGGGAATGAAGTGAATCCAAACATAACCTTCCATCGAGAGTACTTATTGCGATTGCCTTTGCCAATCGCACAGCTGTATGGCCGCTCTTACAATGCAAAAACGGACCGCGAACGCCACGATAACAGTTTTTATCTCTTCGAGGCGTGGGTAAAGCTGTCTGCATCGACCTGTACGGCATACTATCTCGAGGAAGTTACTCGAGGTTCATTCCCTCGTGTAGCCATGCTGGATCGACTCTTAGCGCAATTAGCGATCCCATCGCTTGGGCAATGGCTGGCAATACTACGTGAGCTAACCAAATACTATGCAACACGTGCAGATGCTGCTGAAAACCCGTTCGGAAAAATATGGGGCCAATTGAACGCGTCGAAGCGCGATCCTTCACCACTCTTAGCATTATTTCGTCGAATCAAAAATGGTCCCGACAGTCCGCCAGGCGGAGATCAAAGTTGTTCGCTGTACCAAGTACTCGACGCCATCGTACAGTATCGAAACGCCGTCTTTGGTCATGGTGCCGGAAGATTTGAATCGTTCTACTCGCAGGAAATGGGGCCGCTTCTATTTCCCGCGTTGAATGAGATGCTGGCCGTGGAAACGATTGCGTCATTTGGTCCGGCCAATTCTCAGTTTGCTTTTATCAACGATCTCCGGGTTGTCGAAGATGGACAGACCGAAGTTGGGCTGCGGGCATTGACCGGTATGCAGGGCGAGAGACTACCTGCGATACGTTTGCAATCCAGTCAAGCCGAAAGCTTGTTGCCGAATCGCGTTTGCTTGATCTGGCCAGGTCGAGACGTTCCGCTGAGACTCGATCCGATGCTCGTTTTTCGTGAAAGCGACTTGACGGAAGATGTCTTGTTTCTCAATCGCGACCGCAACGGAAAACAGGTCGAGTACCTTAGCTATACGACCGGTCGAACTGAACGCGATCGGTCCATGCAACCGGCCATGGCTTCTTTACTGAGCCAAGTTACGAATCGAACGATTGGTGAGGAAGATCTCAAGCATCTTTTGGAACAAAGCCTCGCCGAATCGGTGTCGGTAGAATCGCTTTTCGCCAACGAGCCTGTTGCGACACAGGAATTAGGGGAATACGAATTGCTTTCTGAACTTGGGCGAGGCGGCATGGGAGTCGTTTACCTCGCTCGCCAAGTTTCTCTCGGACGCTTGGTGGCATTGAAAATGTTGCCTCAAGATCTGTCATCGGATGAAGTGGCACTCGCGCGTTTCAAACGCGAGATACGTAATCTGGCTCAATGTGACGATCCTCATATTATCAAGATCATATCGAGCGGTGTCTTTCCCGACGGACGTCCTTACTACACGATGGAGTATGTTCCGGGTAGCGATTTAGAAGGTGTGTGGAGGGAACTGAGTTCGTCGGATAACCAAGGAGGTACGACTAGCTCGACGACCCTCGGGACCCAAACTTGGATCGACGCCGCAATGTCGGCCAGCCGAAAGCAACGCGAACGAGTTGAGGAACGAAGTCGAAGTGGTTCCAAGTCGACCGATTCCGTTGTGCCCATTTCGGAGCCAACCTTCGCTAGCAATTTGCCACTTCCTCCTCTGCCGCAGGTCCCGAATGGAGTCGACGACCGAGGAAGTTACGTCCGCTGGGTGGTGACATTGATGCGAGACATTGCTCGTGCACTTCAAACGGTTCATGATCGTGGCATTATCCATCGTGATATCAAGCCGGCGAATCTTTTGCTGACATCGGATGGCATGCGCGCGGTTTTAATGGACTTTGGTCTGGCGAAGGAAGTTATGAGTTCGATGGCGGCAAGTCGTCAAGGAGGATTGCTTGGCACTCTTCGCTACGCAGCACCAGAACAACTTGCGGCTGCCAATATGAAAATTGGTCCGACGGTCGACGTCCGGGGACTTGGGGTCACGATGTGGGAACTGCTCACGCGACAACGTCTGTTCGGTGCGTCCGAAGACGAAGCCAATCTTACACAAGAAGTTCTCACGTCAGACGTCCCACGTCTTAGAACGATTGATCCAAAGTTTGATCGCGACTTAGAAGCGATTGTGGCGAGAGCAACGGAACGTCGCATTGTCGATCGTATTCAAACTGCGGGTCACTTAGCGGATTTGATGCAGTTGTGGCTTGATGGCAAGTCATTACCAATACGGCCCCTTAGCATCACCGAGAAAGCCTTTCGCTGGGCTCGCGAAAACGCCCCCATTGCGATTGCCGGAGTTACGGTTCTTACCTTGGGGAGCATTGCCAGCGGGCTGCTGCTTCGCAATTCTTTTGATCGGAAACGGCAAGCGGAAGCAGTTTGGCAGCAACTCACGGAACAATCCAATCGTCTCACCGAAAATTTGTTCCCCGAGTTTTCGAACCTATTGAAGCAAATCAACGTTCCCCTTGATACAGCGCATCTTTTGCATGACTCGATCGAACAGCAAACGAAAGCTATTCGAACGATTGCTTACACTGGGCATTTGATCGGAGCATCGCAACAGAAAGCCGAAGACCTTACGAAACAACTCGAGGTCTCTGCATCCGAAGGCGGTATACGATTAAAAGCCGTTGAGACGCTGGTTCACGCTCAACGACAACGACTCGTTATCAACGAAGAATCGTATCGGAGCGCGGACGGTTTGCCGATTGTATTCGGGCGCGGTGCATTTCCTAATTACCGTCAAGTAATCTCGCAGCTTTCTGGTTCGCAGTCTTTCCAAGATTTGGATGTTTCGACTTTAGCGACGAAGTTGCGTAGTCACGAAATTACGGAACATCTCCGTCTTGCGATCGATGACTGGTTCTCGTTGAGTTATGCCTATGACGAGCAACCGATCCGTCAATGGTTAGCAAAACTTGCTAACGAGCTCGATTCTGGCAGCGAGAAGGAGCGTCGACAATTAACGCGTCAAGCAATTTTGGCGAATGACGAAGACGCGATGGTTAAAATTGCGAATTCATTTGTCGAATCTCCCATCAACGATGTTGAGCCGTTTTATACCGGTCTCATGATTTCGGATGGACTTTTCGAAAACCTACGATTACAGCAAGCGATGGATGTTCTGCGTCACTTGCGAAAGGCATCACAGAATAAGGAATTAAATCTCCCGGTTTTCGCTGCCCGTTGGGCCAATCATGTCCTCGGGCTGTTATTGGTACACGTCGGATCCCAAGATCAACTCCACGAGGCGATGCAGTGCATAGAAGCAGTCTCCGCCATCGATCCCACATTTGAGACAGTGCATGCCACCAGAGCGCAAATCTATCATTTGCTCGGTAAGCCGGAAAAGGCATTCGAGAGTCTTGAAAGAATCCATTTGGCTGAACTCCAAGTCCAAAAATTGTCGATTCACGGCTTGGTAGCCGCAGACGTTGGACGCATCAACGAAGCACGCGAAATTGCTCAGCAGCTTTTGACTCAAAATCCTGATTCCGTTTTGGCGCATGCGGCAGCGGCCACGGTCTACGCTCGATCGTTCGACTTGGATGCGGAAAAAGATGCTTGGCAACGTGCCTTGCGATTGGATCCGACGAATCCGCAGCTCATCACCAATGTCTTTGCCAAAGCCGACCCTGATTTTCCGACGAGTATGTCGAAGGTTCCCCCCAAAAGACTGAAACGATTCTGGAATGCCAAAACCATCGAACTTTTTGCTGATCTTCAGCAAGCAAAGAAGACCACTGACTATGAGGCGATGCAACGTGCCCGATCGCAACTTAGAGTGCTGGGGGTTCAAGATTGGCGAATCGACTATCAAGAATTCGTGAGTTTGCTTGGTAGTTTTGAACTCAACATGGACTGGGAGCAGTCTTTTCAGAAATTGCGAAGCACGGCACCCATTGGGATTGCTGAGTCGATTCCAAACTCAATGTTAGCGGCGCTTGCAAATCAACCTAGTTCGTTAGACTCGCAAGTCACTCGTGGTGTTGTGCTTCGTGATATCGAAACCGCCTCTGCAGCTTATCCGACCTCAAGGTACCGTCGATTACTTGCAGCCGCAAACCTGTTTCGTTTCGTCGATAGAACGATGGCAATCCAGTTCTATGAGGGAGCGATCCGGACAATTTCAAGTTTTCGTGAACTAGGCTACGGAAATGATGCGCACTGGAAAAGCGAGGAAGCGTTTCTCAAACAATCCATCATCACTTTGAATCACCCTGAGCTAATCGAGCATTCCGATCCACGTGGGCAAGAACTACTGTTGCGCACACTCAAAAATGTTGGTACATCTCAATACGATTCCAAAGATTATGTTGCGGCTGAAAAGACGTTTCGAGATCTGCTTGAGTTTACGAAATCACTTGCGGAAAAAGAACCGAATAGCTTGTCGCTACAATGCGAAGTTGCTTTGGCATACGGTTGGTTGGCGAGTACAAAAAATGCATTAGGTGAATCGGGTGTTGGTCTGGCTTTTTCAGATCAAGATGTGGCTTTGTCGGAATCCATTTTGCAAAACTTTCCAGACGTCCGTGAATCGCATATGAATCTGGTTCGAGCCTATGAATTCCGATACGGCATTTTTAATCCACTCAACCAATTCGATCAGAAACTTCAGGCCACCATGAAGACCATTGAGTTGTTAGAGGCGATTCTAAAGAGATGGCCCAACGATGGTCGTGCCCAACTCCGCTTGATTCTCTCCTACGATGTAGCGGGCGGCCTCTTTTCTGAAAAAGAAGAATTCGAAACAGCCAAAAGCTTCTACGAGAAAGCTTTGCCAATGGCCGATAAACGCATGGCGTCGGAACCGAATAGCTCAATGGCTGTGAGCGACGTCGTCTTGATTCAAACGCGTTTGGGAATGGCAGCTTTTCACTTGAAGGACTGGGTGGAGGCTTCGGACCGCTTCAATGCGGCGAGTGCTATTTCCCGATCATATGTTTCGACCCATCAAGAAGACCCAGTCTTCCTACGACTTCTCGCCGATTCACTGAATTGGTCATCCATCGCGAGCTGGAGGCAATCCCAACCAGAAGAAGTGCTCGAGTTTCTGAAACAAGAAATTGCGCTTCGCAAAAGGCTTCTCGATTTTGGTGATTCCGATGAGTCTAATTTGCTAGTGGCGATCAGTTCCCGCATTGACGTTCTGAAGAAACTCGGACGTTTTGACGAAGCACTGATGGAACTGAACGATAGCCTTCGCCGAATGGACAAAAATCCTGATCTCTTTCACTTGCGAGGGCAAATTCACTATGAAAAATCGGAGATTCAGCTAGCGATTGAGGATTGCACGCGTGCCATTGAACTCGACGGCAACCAAGCAAAATATTTCCGATCGCGAGCAGAAGTATATAGCTGGGACGAGAAATTTGACGCGGCAGAAAAGGACTATTCACGGGCGATCGAACTCGAACCAGGTGCTGAAGAAAATTGGCTAGCGAGAGCTAATTTTCTCTCATCGCGAGGCCGATGGTCGGAAGCGGTTCAAGACTTCGAGCGCTGGCTTAAATTCTCTCCTAAAGATGGCTTAGTACTTAAAATGGCTGGCGCGGCCTATTTTCGAAGCGGGAACATATCGCGATCCAAAGAACTTTTACAAACGGCCATTGAAATCGACCCTCAAGACGGTATGGCTCATCGGAATCTGGGGAAGGCCTTTGTTTTTGAGAAGAACTGGGAACTAGCAAGTCAGCATTACGAAAAGAGCATGCTTCATAATGGACCCTTTCCTCAGGCTTGGAATGAAGCATTGTTGGTCGCGGTGAAATACGAAGGCAAAAACCGTGAGGACATCTTTGAAGAGATGGTTTTTCACTTCACGAACGAACCCAATGACACAAATGCCAAGGCGGTTGTTTGGGCTGGCGTTCGTTTCCCTCTTTCAACTTCGGCTGAGAAACAGCTTCGCCAATGGAATACCAAATGGTCTGCGGCGATCAAGGAGAATCCACTTGATCTGCGCGTTCGCGGCGCGTTGGCGCTTCGGCTCGGCGACTACCATTCGGCCGAGAGTCAACTTCGCGACTGGCTGGATATCGATGCAAACAAAGAGGATTCGTTGGCACGACTCCTATTGGTAATTGCATTGACCAAGCAATCGAGTTTCGAAGAGGCATCGGCTTTACTGACCGCGACGAAGAAACGGATCGAATTGAAGGCGAACGAGGAAAAAGGGGCGAACTCAAATTCGTCGGCATGGCTCGACGAAATCGAAACGTCGATACTTCTTGAGGAAGCCGGGGAAATTAGCAAAGAATGAGACTAGCAATACTCGGGTCGTTTGACATTTCTTCCCGACCCGCGTTAGCATCCTCTCTGAGTGCATTTAGTTCTTGCTATTCGTTTCGCACTTCGTTGGTGGCGAATGAGTCCAGTAGCCTCCACGTTTATCTTTCCAATCATTGAAATTGGCGATACTCATGGCTAGCTGCAGGCTTGAGTCCGTAGCGGTCATCCCATTCCGAAATGGTGTCATACAATTGATGTTTTGAAACCATTCCATCCACTCGTTGGACCCAACGGGTATGTTGGCTCCCGCAATAAATAGTGGTGAAATCAAGGAGTTTTGGTAGGGATGATGAGCCACCATGTGGCAACTGAGGCACGAACTACGTGGATTGTCGACCGGTCCATTGAGCCGACCATTCCATCCTAAATGCGTAACGGGTAGTTCGGTCGTGTCAGGATTGATCACCGATTCTTTGATTGCCGGATTGATCTTTGTTTCCATCGGCTGGGCATTTGTAAAGTCGTCACTTGTTACGTCAGGATCGTTCCCCCATTGAAGTCCAACCGGAATCATATTCTCCCACGGATTCGCTTTATTCAATTGGCCGTTGTATTGATAAGTTCCAAAGAGCCAGCCGGTTGGTGCACGATCATCCTTCACCATGAAATCCATTTGAATCAAATGCACACCGCGAAAAACTCGGTCGTCAGAACCATAGTCTTTCGTAATGTAGGCATCCCAAATAATCGGGTTTTCCAATGACGGAACTTCCTCGGCTAAAATATCGGCAAAGAGAAGCTTAAACACAACGCTGCCTTGAGCAAAGCCGTTCGACTTTTCAATCGCGCTGACGTCAGGTGCTTCTGGGTTCTTCCAAACTTGGCCGATGAGGTGCGCAGCCCGATCGTTGTACATTGCCACTGCATATGTCTGTCCCGTACACGTTTGGGACGAAGCCAATTGGCGACTTGAAATAGGAGCTTCTTTTGTCAATCCTCGAAGCCCTTCACGTCCGAGACGCCCCCAATGAAGCCATGGCATATGATACCACTTCCGAATTTTATTCTCTTCGACGCGCCAATCGACTTCAAGGTTTCCTTCGAAACAGTAGTCTCGAATGGCAAGGGTGTATTCACGCCAGTTTTTCTGATAGTAGGCTTGAAAAGCCTCCGCGTTCATCTCTGGCTTATAAAACGCCGGAAGGTTGTCCGGGAGCGTCTTCGGATATGTCTGACTTAGCTTGAACAACGTTCTCGGAATCTTGGTACTGTTAATAAATCCGAAATCAGGATAGTCCCAGCAGACTTCTTCCCCGTTCGGTGCTTGTCCAAACGATAGGTTCGCTAAAAAAGCAGAAACCAAAATTAAGTAGGCAAATCGCATACGATGCTACACCTTCAACTAATCAAAAATGAACTTTAACCGATCGACTCAAACCACGAGACAAACAAGAACGTGCTCTCAAGCTAAAATTTACGCTGAAAAGCACGTTCGCTAACCCGCAAATCTTATGCAGTTATAACTGGGGCTGTACTCGACGGCAAGTTTTGAACGAGTTCTCTTTTTTCTGGCTGCGTAAGGAGCTTAGGTCGCTTCTGCCACTTTCATGAGCTCCTGAAAAACTCCTGGCGTGGAAGCAAGTTCGTCCATTTTTCCCGATTGCACGATCTTTCCTTTGTCAAAGACGAGTATTCGATCGGCCGACCGGAGTGTCGTCAGTCGGTGAGCGACAAGCAGAATGGTTCGATTACCACGGAGCTTTTCAAGGGCCGCTTGAACCACCTGCTCACTCACGTTATCGAGAGCTGACGTCCCTTCATCGAGGATAAGAATCGGCGGGTCCTTCAAAAATACGCGCGCGATCGCAATTCGTTGACGCTGACCACCAGAGAGATTACTACCACGTTCACGTAGTATCGCGTCATAACCGCCAGGCATCGCGACGATATCGTCATGGATCCCCGCTTTGCGTGCCGCTTCTTCGATGGCTTGTTGCGTTGGCTGACCTTGGGTCCCATATACAATATTGTCGCGAACCGTCCCAGAAAACACGAACGGGTTTTGACTCACGTATCCAATGAGTTTTCCGATCGAATCTCGCGAGACATTCAAAATGGGTACATTGCCGAAATACGCTTCGCCAGATGCTATCGGGATCAAGCGCATCATGATCCTGAGGAGCGTCGATTTTCCGGAGCCCGATGGCCCTGCGAATCCGACGGTTTCCCCTTGCTCGATCTTAACGTTGATCATGTCAAGGATCCGGCGTTTGTCATCTCCCTGTCCGAACTCGACAACCAGATCCTTGGTTTCGAATAGCGGACCCGCCTTCGAGATCGTCGGTTCTTTAAATTCAATCCTGGGTGCCTCGATGCGTCGTTGGTTAAAACGCTGCAGGATCGTCATTTCTTCCTCCGAATCAACATCGAACGATGGGTCCATCAATTCGTCCATGATCCTCATCAAGTCTTTGAGATCTCCGCTGGTTTCGTAGCCAATATCCAGAATTCGGTGCATTTCACGCAAGGGGTTCTGCATATTCGAGATCAACCCCAGGAAAGTTATCACTTTTCCGATCTCAATCGAATCGATCGATGCGAAGTAAACCGTTGCCCCCATAATACCGAGATACCACGCCCATTCGTTAAGTGATTTCCACACGTCGAAATATGTGCTTCGCGTCCACAGTTTACGGTCACATGCTTGTCGATGATCTGCCACGCCCGAGACCTTCTCCACTTCTAGTCCGAGCGTATTCGCTGATCGAATGTATTCCATTCCTTCTAACTGCTCAATAATTTTGCCATCGAGAAACCTTTGGCTTTTGCCAAGCTCTGCATACATCCCCTTTTGCGACTTCAACTGCCAAACGACCAAGGCGAACGAACTGAGCATCGCCAATACGAACATTGTGCCGATCCAAGGATGATAGAAAAAAGCAAAACCTATCGGAATCACAATCGACAAAATGGATGGTAAAAACTCACGAAAAGCTACTCGGATAAAGCTAGAAAATGCGCGAATACCTCGGATAGCTCGGCCATGCAGCGTTCCAATTTGGTCTTTGCCAACCGATTGCAAAGATTGCCGGTAGAGGTGTGAGACCAATCCGACGGTCAAGTTACGCTCTACTCGCGTACATACAGCACTTACCATTCGCTTTCGTACCAAGAAAAGCAATTCTCGAGCTAGCGAACAAATGCCAATGAGAACGATGAATCGAAGGGCGATGGACGTCCAGTTCGTATTGGGGCTGGAATTCAACGCGTTGGCGATTTTGCCGCCAAGGTCGGAAATCAAGTTTTCTGCAAAGGAATGCAGGAGCATTGGAATCAACGATAAACGCAGAATCCATTTTTCCTTGCGACCCAAAATCGCCCACGTCTCACGAAACCGAATAAAGATACTGCTGAACTCGGACCAACCAGATGTTTTCGCAGGGCTGGGGTTAGGATCCGACGACGGCATGGATGCTGAGGAGGCCATAAATTTTGCAAAGTAATAAAAGGAGAAATCGACCGCCGCTCTTTATACCAAATGGCGGTCGCCATCGCTCCCGGTCCATCTTTATAAAAGCGCTTCGTTCTTGAACTCCCTCTACAACTTGACGACCTATTTTACTGTGTCCGACGCGTCATACCCCGGATGAAAGAATCGGGGAAACGACGGCAGGGTACTTTGTTTGAGCTTTCACGGCGCCCGTCGCACCCGGAAGAGCATAACGTACAGAGCGGGCAAATTCAGAAGCGTCAGAAAGGTCGCTACCGAAAGGCCACCCATAATCGCGATGGCCATCGGCCCCCAAAAGACGCTTCGTGTCAATGGAACCATCGCTAAAATCGCAGTTGCAGCCGTCAGGATTACCGGTCGAGCGCGTCGGACGGCTGATTCGATTACAGCCTCCCATTGGCTCAAGCCTTGAGCCATATCTTGTTGGATCTGATCGATCAAGATAATCGAATTTCGCATATCCATTCCGGCCAAAGCGATCACTCCGAGTAACGCGACGAATCCGAAGGGGGCATTAAAGACTAAAAGAAAAGCAACGGCTCCGATTAATCCCAGGGGTGCGATACCGAACACCAGAAAAGCTTTCCGAAAATCTTGAACTTGCAGCATGAGGAAGGTAAGCATCACCAAAATCATGATCGGAAACATGGCAACAAGGGCCAAATTAGCTTTGTCGCTTTCTTCGACGGCTCCACCTTTCTCAATCCGATATCCAGGGGGCAAACTCGCCATAAGATTCTTGAGTTTCGGATAGATCCGGTTGGTTACGTCGGGAGCTTGACTTCCATCCTTTACATCACAACGCACCGTAAGCATTGTTTCTTGATTGCGACGCCAGAGAATGGGCGCTTCAAATTCATGATGAATATTGGCGACTTGGCTAAGCGGTACGGCCCGGCCTAAACTCGTCATCAACGAGAGATCAGGGAGTGAATCCATCTTGAGTCGTTCATCAGGGACGGCTCGTGCAACGACATCCACGCTTTCCGTCCGTTCTCGAAACTGCGCGATGGGTACACCGGTGAGCAACGTTTGAAGACTATTCGAGATTTCCTGTGAATTCAAACCCATTGCCCGCGCACGGTCCTGATCGACCTGCAATCGGACGGTTTTTGATGGCTCACTCCATTCGAGATTCACATCGACTGTAGCCGGTTCCGTACGCATGATATCGCGAACCTGCGAAGCGATTTCATGAACCTTGTCCCTTTCAGCTCCAAGAACTCGAAACTGCACTGGAAAACCAACCGGCGGTCCGAAATCGAGACGCAAGACTCGCAATCGCGGTTCCGCAAAATCGGGGCTCTGGCTAAATCGATCTAGTAAGAAAGCGCGAAGCGACTCTCGGGCTCGAACACCGCTAGTCTGGATAACCACTTTCGCAAAGCTGGCGTTCGGTAGATCGGGGTTCAAGGCTAAGAAAAATCTAGCCGCCCCAGCCCCGGTATAGGAAGTGTAATACTCAACGTCTTTTCCAGCTGAGTCTCTATGATGAATCCAGCTTGCCAACCAATCAGGAAGAATGTGCTTTGCATGCTGAGCGGGATGAGTGTCACGGTAGGCTTCAAGTTCCTTCTCAACATTGGAAACCATCTTCGAGGTAGCGGCGAAGGAAGATCCTTCTGGCATCTTGATATCGACTGTCAACTCTGGCCGCGAAGACAATGGAAAGAACTGCTGCGGAAGTCTCGTAAACCCAAACATGGAAGCGACGAATAATGCGATGGTCAGACCAACCGTAATCCGAGGATGGCCAACACAGGTTGTCACAAGGCGGCGCAAAAGCCGATAGAACGGCGTGTGGTAGGTATCGTGCGAGTTTTTGACATGATGGCCACCTCGTTCCGGCAACAATGTCACGCCGAGGTAGGGAGTAAAAACCACGGCCACAAACCAAGAAGTCATTAAGGCAATTCCAACTACCCAAAAGATACCCCCTGCGTATTCGCCCGCCACAGAACTGGCAAAACCAACCGGCAAAAAACCCGCTGCCGTGATGATCGTTCCGGACAGCATTGGAAACGCAGTCGAGGTCCATGCGAAGGTCGCGGCATCGGTCCGGTTCCAACCTTGCTCTAATTTCACCGCCATCATCTCAACTGCGATGATCGCGTCATCGACTAATAGTCCAAGCGCCAAGATCAAAGCCCCCAAGCTAATGCGATCCAAGTTCATACCGATCGCGTTCATGATGACTAACGAGATGGCCAGTACGGACGGAACACTCAACGCGACAACGATCCCAGTTCGGATACCAAGACTTAAAAAACTCACCACCAGAACAATGAGCAGGGCTTCGATGAATGAACGTGTAAATTCGCCGACCGATTCATCGACCACCTTTGGCTGAAAAGAGATCATGCCAACATCGACACCGGCGGGTAGCTCTAACTTCACGGCCTTCATCGCTTGGTTGAGGGATTGGCCAAGCTGAATCACATTCCCACCTTTGTTCATCACGACACCAACTGCGAGAGCTGGCTTACCGTTGAAACGAACCGTATAGTTCGGCGGGTCTTCATAACCGCGTTTGACTTCGGCGATATCGCCTAGCTTAAACGCACGTCCCTCGCCCTGGATCGGAACGTCGGAGATCGTTTGCACGTTATCAAAGGCACCATCGACGCGTACAAAAACACGATCGGTTGCAGTGTCGATCATGCCTGATGGGGCGACAGCATTTTGTCGACCAACGCTTTCAAAGATTTGTTGGGGGCTGATCCCGAGAGTCGATAGTTTCTTGTGTGAGAATTCGATGAAGATTTTTTGATCCTGCTCGCCAATCAGATCCACTTTCTCCACGTTGGGAAGCTGGACCAGTCTTTTGCGCGTAGTTTCCGCCATTCGTTTGAATTCCGCGGGCGAAAAATCATCGCCGGTGAACGCATAGATAGCCGAATAGACATCTCCATATTCATCGTTGACGTTTGGTCCAAGAACACCTTGTGGAAGGGTGTGTCGAATATCGTCGAGTTTTTTCCGGACTTGATACCATGTGTCGAGTACAGCTTCGCCGCGCACTTGATCGCGGAGCTGCACCAAAATGAGCATGCGTTCGGGAAGACAATAGGTCCGTAAAAAATCGAGCTTCGGCGTTTGCCGCAATTTGTCTTCAACCCGCTCCGCAACTTGCCGTTGCATCTCTTCAGCCGTCGCACCCGGCCAAGACGCCGAGACAATCGCTGTCTTGATCGTAAAGGAGGGATCTTCTGCACGCCCCATCTGACGATAAGCTTGAATGCCCGCCGCGAGCGATGCGATCAAAAGAAACAAGATAAACGACGGATGCGTAACAGCCCATCGTGAAAGATTGAAACTTGTCGAGAGATTCACGGCTGAATCTCCCAAACCCGCACACGAAGACCCTCATCCAGTTTTTGTACGCCAGCCGACACAATCTTATCACCGAGTTTCAATCCGGATGAAACGACGATGTTTTCATCGCCATACTTGGCGATAGAAATGGGTTGAGCACGAATCGACGTGCCTGTTTCGTCGAGTAGCCAAACACTGGCTTGGTCATTTCGAGTAAGTACGGATTGGAGAGGGATCAACAGAGTATTGGCTGCATCACCACGGCTTAAAACAACGCTCGTGGTCATCCCGATTTTGACGTCGGGCGGTGGTTGAAAAAGAGTAAAGCGAGCCCGAAAGGTTCTGGTCATCGCGTCCGCAATGGGAGACATTTCGCGAAGCTTGGCCGAGACTGCTAGACCTGGCAATGACCAGAACTGAACCGTCGCTTCCATCGTTGTATCTGATGGAATTCGATTCTCAGGGATATCGATGACCGCGTCGAGTTCGTTCGTTTGCGCTAAACTACCAAGCCTTCCACCAGCCGTGACAACTTGTCCTGCTTCAACCTCGATGACCGTAATAATACCTGATTCGTCGGCAATCAGTCGGCAGTATGCAAGCTGATTCTTCGCAAGATCCAGTTGGCGCTCGGCGCTTTGTCGTTGCCCCACTGCAATATCGCGATCCGCCAGGGCTCTTTCATATTCAGCTTGACTAATCGCCCGTGCCGACAGTAGCTCGGCGAGTCGTTTCTCCTCGGCAACGGAACGTTGGACGCCTGCGCGAGCCACCTCAAGATTGGCCTGAGCGTTCTCGACTTGAAGCCGAAAGTCTTCCGGATCAAGTTCAAAAAGAAGGTCTCCTTTCGAAACGGTTTGGCCAACTTCGACGTGTCGTGTTCTTATTTTTCCGCCAATACGAAAGGCGAGTTGAGTTTCATGGCGGGGACGAACGACCCCAGTCAACATTTGTCCGGTTGAATTGGCACTGCGACTTCCAACAACGAAAACGCGAACGGGGATCACCGCCGGAATCGTAGATTCGGAAGGACGGCTTATCGCTACGCCTCTTCGCCAAGCCAGGAAACCGGCAATTCCTACGACTGCTACCGCCACAGTAATTGCGAGCACGACTAGCGTTCGGCGTCGACGACGCGGAAGCTTCACTTTGTTCGTATCGAAATTATCTGAAGCCACGTCAATTGTTGACCATTTGTCATTTTTTTGGCGTGGCGCGTTCATGGTGCTGTTCATGGGTACAAGGTGACGCGACGGAGAAATTAGATTCTCAACTCGTTCGAGGCGAGTTGAGTGGAAAAGACGTCAAGACGCTGGTTGAACTGCTCTGTCAAAGCCACATGCGCCTCGAAGGTCATGCTGGGCTTCCATTCATATCCGTTCAGCAACGTATAACAGTGACGGCGAATAGCTTTGATCGCGTCGACTATCCCGACGTCGGGCAGTGATGGACTAGTGGCTGAAAGAACTTGGCTTCCATAGTTAATGGCCCAAAATCCGAAGATCATTTCCTGTGGAGTCATCCCCTCGGGCAAATTCAGTTCGCCATGATTTACAGCGTCATGGACGATCGTTGCGACTAGACCAATGCAGCGGGATTCGCACTGTCGAATAAGGTCTTGCCGACGAGAAGAAGATTTGTCCCAAATCGTGCTGTTGCGAATCCACTCTTCAATGGCGAAATGTTCGGCATACTTCTGCGTGTAAATTTCACAAGCGGCACCAATCGCCAGTAATTTATGCCGTGAAACAGCATCCATTTTCTCGGCTGCATCGAAGAGCTTGAATCGAAGCTCCATCGACTCAAGTGCTAGCGCCAAGACAATTTCTTCCTTGTTCGGGAAGTGGTTGTACAGTGTCCCCTTCGCATACTCCATCATGCTCGCCAAACGCTCCATGCTGAGAGCTTGATAACCCTCCCGAAGCAGAATGGGCCGAGCCAATCGAAGAATCTGAACCTCGCGTTCCTGTATCTCTCGCTTTTTTCGACTTAATGTGACCATAAGTCAATTATTGACACGACGTCATTAAAAGTCAAGTCGCTTTCGCCCAATGCGATCTACTTTCCTAAATTCACCCTCCCTTTGGGAGGGTCGAGGAGGAGGAACGACGACGAGGGGAGGGAATATGGTCACGAAACATGCGAAATCTCACCCTCCCC
>JANOAI010000024.1:0-7615 GCA_031411055.1 Pirellulaceae bacterium | reverse complement strand
CGAAAATCGCATCACTTCAGCACCGAAGCGTGCCAAGTCATGTCGCGATGCACCAGACGACATCAGCTCGATTCCGCAACATGCAGTCGCGAAAGGCATCGGCCACAGACTGTTCGAACGAGCCCAGGACGCTGCGGCATCCAAGGTCGTCATGAAAATACTATCGCCAAGCTGTTTCTTTACTTCCGCCATTCGAAGATCCCTTTCTTAAGGGCGACCAAGTAGGCCAAACCCAGTGTGACAAGCAGAACGAGCAAGACCCAGAGGACCGGGATCCTGTATTCGGCTGGAATTCCGTCAGGATTGTTCAGTGACACTGCCCATGGGTAAAGGAAAAGCAGTTCAACATCGAAAACCAAGAACAAGACGGCCAAGAGATAAAATTTGATATCGAGAGGCTTGCGGACATCGCCAATCGGGTCCATCCCCGATTCGTACGGCATCTCCTTGACTTTCGAGCGCTTTTTGGGCCCGACAAGGTGCGGCAAAACCAGCGAAACAGCGGCAAATCCAATCACTGCCACGAGATAAAGCAGAATCGGCAAATAGGACGTCACGATCGGAATCCATCGACCTAGGAAAGGACTTTGTGAAACCTTTCACAAAGTCAGCTTAGCATTGTAGGAGTTCGCGACGATTTGTCATCGCCAGTTGCCAAACTTCCTTTAACCGCCTCGAACGAGCGCCGTTGTTCGCCCAGTGTCGCCGTTCTCTCCGAGAACGATGCGGTTTTTGCGAGGTTGCGAGGTGAAATCCTCGCGGTTGACGTGACTTTTCAAGCCATTCCATCCGGCTTGCAGATCCTCAGAAACCGAAGATCTGAATGGGAAGGGTCCGTAATTTCCCGGCCGTGCGAGTTTGCGGTCGTTCCTAACACTTCACGCTTCGTTCCCGGAGAGAACGGCGACAATGGGAGAAAACGGCGACAATTGGCTTCACGCTTCGTTCTCGGAGAGAACGGCGACAATCGGAGAGAACGGCGACAATGGGAGAGAACGGCGACAATGGGCACTTCGCTTGGTTATCGCAGAATGCCGACACTTTTGACTGCATTTACAAAATGGGAAGACTTTCCTGATTGGATCAATTTTTTCGATTGAACCAAAGTTTCCGATTGTAGGGCGCCGATAAAAATCACCGGTGGAAAGAGTTTCCGCCTACGCAAGATTTAATGACCTAGTTTCGGCTAGGTATTCCTTCTCAAGCACGGATGAACCTGTCGTGAACCGCCCATTAGCCGTCTTGGTACTGCTCGTCGCCCATGTCGGGTATAGCTTTGCTGGCGAACCAACGCCTGCGCAACGCTCGACTCGCTCCTCGAACACTGCTCAATCACGTTCTGGACAGCCACGGACACAAGCTTCGCGGCCGCAACCGGACCGTCCGGTTTCGATCAAAGAATCGAATTTAATCGGTGCGGGAGTAAAGCGGCCGGTGAGCACAGAAGCTCGCAGCGAAGGCACAGTACGGCAAGCGTCTACCCACACCGGCACTCGCATTGTGAAAGCCAATGCTCAGGTAATGAGTGATGAAGTCATCTATGAAGATGGTGGTCATCAAGCTCACGGTGGTGAATACGTCGTCAACGAGCCGATGCCGTCTGGCGGATCTTGTTCGTCATGCGGAAGCGGAAGTTGCGATGGAGGTTGTGACGGAGGTAGTTGTGGCGGGAGCTGTGGCCCTTCCTGTGACTCGAGCGGTTTTGGCAGCTGTGGCTTCGATCTGTGTAGCCCTGGTCCCGGACGCCGACGTCAATTGTGCATTTGCTTGCCAAGTCACGGTTGGGCTCAAATGGACTATCTCATGTGGTGGCAGCGTGGCATGGATATTCCACCGTTGGTTACGACTTCTACGACGGGTACTACGCAAGCGAACGCAGGCGTATTGGGACGCACGAGTACCTCTACTTTGCTTGGCAATGAAGATATTCTCACCGACCGAATGAACGGCGGTCGAATTCGGTTTGGCTGGTGGTTTGCGAATTGTCCAAAGCTAGGAATCGAAGGCGAATACTTTGGCCTCAAGACACTCACTTTCGATCGAGTCGATCAGTCGACTGGCTCGCCAATTTTAGCTCGCCCATTCTTCAACATTGCTCCCGATACTGGTTTCGCTCGTGACGACTCCGAACTCGTTGCTTTTCCTAACGTGATTTCGGGTTCGGTTACAACGCACGCTCAAAGCACCATCGATGGCGCGGCTGTACGATTTCGACGAATGCTTTGCTGTGGAACAAGCTGTTCGTGCTCACCGCTATGTGGTGGGTCCGTTCAGACTCAATCGCGAATAGACGCTACGCTTGGATGGAGATTCATGCAACTTCGAGAACACCTGACCATCCGGGAAGACTTGCAGTCACTTCAAACCTCTGCTCCCGGTAGCTTCATCATTCAAGATAACTTCCGGACTCGAAATCAATTTAACGGAGCAGAGCTTGGCTTCATGTGGTCAGCTCGACGCGGCTACTGGACCCTCGATGCGCTAATGCGAACCAGTATCGGCAATACTCGGCAGGAAGTCATCATTAACGGAACCACCGCCACGACTCGAAATGGAACGACAACGAATTCCGCTGGTGGATTGCTTGCACAACGAACCAACAGCGGGACGTTCGTCCGCGAGCAATTCGGACTGGTACCTGAGTTCGGGGCGAATCTATCCTACGCCTTGACCCAGAATTGGAGCTTCCGTGCTGGCTATAGCTTCATCTACTGGAGCAACGTCGTCCGCCCTGGAGATCAAATCGACCTCGATGTGAATCCCAACTTGCTTCCGCCTGAAACGGCGCCATTCGTTGGGGCCCTTCGACCAGAGTTCAACTTCAATGAAACCTCCTATTGGTTGCACGGCCTCAATTTAGGAGCGGAATACCGCTGGTAGTAATTGACGGCTGCTAAAACGCAATCACGTCGCCTGTTTTAAAAAGCTTGAAAAACCGATTCGCCCGCGAAGATATTCATTTTCGCGGGCGTTTTTGTTTTGCAGTCGGCAAAGTCAACCCAGTTTAACCTGCGATTCTCGGAACATTCGAATTTGGCCCTACAGTTGATCCAAGAACTGAAGCCGAAACTACCGAAGTAATCGATACATCGCACAACTACACCGCGAATCCGCCTCGAAATCAATTTTATCGGAGTTTGAAACCATGGCAGGCATATGGCAACGAATGTTGAATACGCTCTTCACGACTCAGAAGGCTAAGCAACGCCGACGCGCCGCCAATCGACGTTCACTCCGTTTAGAAGGTCTCGAGCGACGTGAGACGATGGACGCGACAATTTCCGGGATCGTATTCAACGACTTGGATGCAAGCAATGCCCAGAACGGATCCGAAGTTGGCCTCGGTGGCGTTGCGGTTGATCTTTATAACGATTTGGGAACCGTCGGGCAATTCGATGCCGGGACCGATACCCTAGTGACAACGACAACGAGTAGTTCGACTGTGGGCTCCGTCGGACGTTATAGCTTCAACATAACGACGGCTGGCAATTACCTCGTTCGTCAGCAGGGGACGGTAACTGGCTTTGCGCAGCGGGCTGCTCAACGGACTCAAGCCGTTACGGTTTCTGCTGGTGATTTAACCTCGGTTGTAACCGTTGGCAACATTGATACGTTCAATACACCGACGCAGATCGCATCCGCCCAGCTCCCCGGAACGCCTTCGGCCGCAACGGGTGGAAGTTCGGCTCCTGACATTATTGGAACAGAACGCGATCTGGTTGTAACGGCGACGACAGGAACGGGCGCGGTAACTCTTGAAGTAGATCGCTCGAACAACAATACGCTGATTTATGAGTCGGGCTCCGGTACGGCCGGACAACGAACGATTATTTATGACGGAGTTGATGCCGACAAAGCGAATATTAACACGAGTGGTCTCGGTGGGTTCGATCTGACGAACGGCGGAGCTGCAACCGGGATTCGTCTTAATATCGGCGTTGATTTGGCCAGTACGAATATTACGATTCGAGTATACGGTGCGAGCGGGACATCCTCATCGAGAACGCTCGTGATTCCTCAAATCAATCCTGGCGACCCGCTTCAAGAGCTTCTGTTTCCGTTTGCACAGTTTGTTGCCGGTGGGGGCGGTGCAGTCAACTTTGCTGCGATTGGAGCCATCGAAGTCGAACTCGATTCAACGAATTCCGCTGACGGAGAGATCGGATTCATCGATACCTATGGTCAAACCGTAATCACTCGCAACCTTGCCAATATTCCGGCGATGACTCTCGGAAATCAAGTTTTTCGCGACTTGAATAACAACGGTCTTCTGGATGGTTCGGATGCGGGAATTGGCGGGGTTACGGTCCAGCTCTATGACGACACCAACGGCAATGACACACTCGATCCATCGGAGTTAAGCGCACAGCCGTCGCCGACAACGGTAACGACATCCTCGACGGTTGGATCAGTGGGGCAGTACACATTCACTGGATTGTTGCCAGGCGATTACATTGTCGTCATTCCCAATAGCCAGTTCGCAGCTTCCGCACCGCTCGATAATTTGACCGCGAGCATCGTTCCCGTTTCACCACCTGCCAACAATGCAAATACGGGAATTCTTGTGTCATCGCTAGGTGTCGCATCGGCTATCACGCTTGTCGCGGGTGCCGCCCCAGTCAACGACGGTGATACCGACGCCAATACCGACCTATCGAGGGACTTTGGCTTCGCTCCACCGACAATCACGATCGTCAAGGACGACAACCCGAACACAGCCCGTGTTGGCGATCCGCTCACCTATACATTGACGGTTACCAATACCAGCCCGCAGGCTTCCGGACTCGACTCGACGAGTACGACTATCACCGACACGCTCCCAACCGGTCTAACTCTGGTTGGCACTCCTTCGTTTACGATTACCAGCCCCAACGGAACGGGCGGAAACGCGACTTTCAATTCCGGAACACGTCTCATCACAGCCAACGTCGGAACACTTGTACCAGGTCAAATCGCGACTTTGACGATCATTGCAACCGTCGGCGCCACCTTTGCTAATCCAACTTCGAACACTGGTAATGTTACCAACGCGGAAGGTTCGACTGGCAATTCGCAGATTAGCACACCTCTAGCTCCAAACGTCGATCTTGGAATTACGAAGACGATCGTGGGAGGCGCGACGAGCGTCGGAGTTGGCGGATCTTTAACCTATCGATTAACGATCACCAATAATACGAATCTTGCTGTCACCGGCGTTACGGTGAATGACGATCTTCCGACCGGCTTCACGCCGGGGACACTTCCAAGTGGCGTCGCAACGGGAACGGCTCCGGCGGATCTTGTTTGGAGCGTAGCTAATCTCGCTGCAAATGGAACGGCGACCGTCGATATTCCAGTAACTGTCGCAACCTCGGCGACTCCAGGACCAACCTTTACGAATACCGTAACCATCGTCACCGCGAATCAAACATTCACCGACTCGGACCCGACGAACAACACCGCCTCCATCAATGTTGCGGTCACACCTCGCTACGATTTGCGAGTTACAAAGACGAACAATCTAACGACTCTAGCAACCGGCCAAACGTTTACATACACCATGACGGCCATCAATGACGGCCCAAGCTCGGCCGCAAATGTCACGATTAGTGACACCCTTCCATCAACCTTGGAATTTGTTACATCCAACGTGGGTTCGGCAAACGGACAGGTCTTCACCGCCAACCTCGGAACGCTGGCAACTGGAGTAACTTCGTCGCCGGTCAACGTGACGGTACGCGTCCGCAGTTCGGCGACGGGAGCCAACATAGCCAATACGGCAACCGTGACCGCCGACAATGCAAATACTCAGGAAAGCAACACCAACAACAACTCGGCCTCGGATACCGACCCGTTGACTCGCACGGTCACGCTCAACGTAAATAAAGACGATTCAGCAGATCCGGTGATTGCGGGTGGCGCAACGTTTAATTACATCGTCACCGCATTCAACTCCGGAAATGCCGACACGGCGAACACGGTCTTCTCGGACGTTCTGCCGACGGGTATTGATTTCGTGAGTGGTACTTTCGCGATCAATGAGTCCACAGCTCGGAACGGTAATGTAACCTTCGATTCGAACACTCGGACTGCCTCGGCAAATCTTGGCACCCTTTTGCCTGGTTCCAATAGCACCAATCGTGCGTTGATTACCTTGGTCGTTCGCGCAAACGCGACCGCTGCTGCCGGTACCGTGACGAACACGGCCCGATTGGTCAGCACGGACAACACGACCGGTGTTACCAACGACGAGACAACAACGATCAATCGTGATTTCGACGTGACTGTCACCAAGAATGATAATAACGTTGAGACGATCGCTTCCGGCCAGCCTTATGTATATACGATCGTTGTTACCAACACCGGTTCGTCGACTGCGACAGGTGTGACGTTAAACGATCCTCTCCCAGCGAATTTAACGTTCGTTTCAGCCACGAACGGCTTTACGAATAGCAATGGTACGGTCAGCGGCACCATCGCAACTCTAGCTGGGGGCGCCTCGAGTACCATAACGATTAGCACTACCGTCAATAACAACACGCCAAACGGAACGGTTTTAAACAATACCGTTACCGTAGCCGCGTCGGGTGAAAGCAACGCCAATAACAATACGGCAACGGCCTCGGCCACAGTCGTTAACACCGCGAATCTGAATGGTCGCGTCTACGTCGATGCCAATAATAATGGAATTTTCGACACGAACGAAACCGGCATCGCGAACGTCACCATTAATTTGAGCGGGACGCCTACCATCGGCTCGGCCGTCACACGAACCACAACGACAGACTCAACCGGCGCCTACTCCTTCACGGCACTTCCTGTTGGCTCGTACACGGTTACTCAAGTTCAGCCGTCCAATTTCACTTCTCGAGCTACGAATGTCGGAACGGTGAATGGTACAGCCAGCGGTACCGGGACGGAAAATCAGATTGCTTCAATCAATCTAACCGCCGATTCGGTCGCCAATAACTTTGGTGAAATCGTTGTCTTCTCGAAGCGACGGTTCTTGGCCTCGTCGAATGCAACCTAATCGTTCACTGAGCGATGGTTTGCGAGGTCAAGGCTTCCCAATCGCCTGATTGCGGTCCGACGCCAAAACAGACTCCATCTTCCGAAGCCAAGCGTAGTAACTATGCTTGGCTTCGATTTTTTGCCGAGCAAGCGGAATGCGATCAAGCCAAGGTTGCGGATCTTGGATGCGGGAAGTTATTGCAGTCGCCAGGGAGTCGCGGTCGTCTGGTTTGCATAGATTTGTCGTCGTTCCGCCATCAGTAGCTTCGCGGATGCCGCCTGGGCAATCGGTGGCAAGAGTTGGAACTTCGCAAGCCATGGCTTCTAAGAGGGCATTCGGTAACCCTTCATAAAGCGATGGCAGAACAAATAACTGCGCCTGATGAACGAGTGGAAACGGATTGTCGACGTAACCATGGAAGATGACACGATCGGCGATGCCGAGATCGTCGGCGAGCGTTTCGAGTTCGTGACGTAACGGCCCGTCGCCGATGAGGTGGAGCTCTAACGGTAAAGGACCCTCACCCCCGGCCCCTCTCCCATAAGAATGGGCGAGGGGAGGAGGGGAGTTGATCGTCGCATTCGAACTGGCGAGGGGAGGAGGGGAGTTGATCGTCGCATTCGA
>JANOAI010000023.1:0-2905 GCA_031411055.1 Pirellulaceae bacterium | reverse complement strand
TTGACTCCTGACCCCATAACCCAACCCCGATAGAGCTCAACGAGACGCTCGTCAAACCATTTGTCTGCGGTTGTTCTGAGACCATAGAACAATTTTGGAAAAACGCTGCTTTGAATGAATGATAGGTACTGCTGTGACATCTAACTCAATAAATATGCCTGAACGGACGCCTCTGGCAGATTTGACCGCATCGATTCACTGCGCGATTCGCGGAGACCGCGAAGCACAGCGAAAAATTTACCAATCGACCGCACCCCAAGTCTTCCGTATCGCACGGGCCATCGTCGGACGAGACCACGCGGACGACGTGACTCAGGACGTTTTTGTTACCTTGTTTTCCAAACTACATCAGTTCCGATTCGAATCGTCGTTTGAGACTTGGGTTCATCGTATGGCCACCAATCAATCCCTTCAGTTTTTGCGAAAATCGGGTCGCGAATACGTTCGGATTCGGAAATATTCCGAAGTCTCTCCTCACGCTTCTCACGAGCCCAGTGTTGAAAGAGTTCAAGCCGAAGTGGAGGTCGTCAATACGGCGATGCGCGAATTACCGGCCGAACAAAGAGCCTTGTTGCATATGAAAGAGGTCGAGGGGTTCGGATACCAGCAGATCTCGGATGTCTTAGGAATTCCTCAAGGAACAGTTGGTTCACGTCTGAACAAGGCAAGAAGCGATTTCAGATCCGCACTTGTGAGACTTGGCTGGGAGGGGCCGTCATGAAGTGTCAAGTTGCTGCTTCCAAGCTGTCAGCCCTTCTGGATGAAGAGTTAGATTTGTCGGAGCTATCACAGGTGCGGCAGCATGTTGCGGGCTGCGAGTTTTGCCGGGAGGAAATTCGCCGTTTAGAGCAACTTGGAGAAGCATTGCGGAGTTCAGAAGCACTCGTCGATATCAACTCGATGTGGTCATCAATCGAACGTCGACTGGAAGTCGCTCGCCCTCAAAGTAGTTTTTGGTTCAGGTCCAGCCAAACGGGATGGGCGATTGCCGCTTCGGCACTCTTTATTCTGGTTGGGATTGCATGGCTGCTTCAATCCAACGTTCGACTTGGCAAAGACATCGAACACAATCACACGTCGCTGGCCGTCGATTTTCAACCGGCGATTGAATTGGTATCGACGGACCCGGTCAAAGCACTTCAAAAGCTTGTTGAGAAATACCAGGGCAAGCAATTGTCGGGCGACGAAACGGCCAAGTATTTGGGTTATCAGCCTGCGACATCGAAGTCCGTTCCGAACGGATTCAAGCTCGTTTCGACGCATGTCCTTGATATGCCATGTTGCAAGTGCTCGGCAAGCATCTGTCAACGAGTCGATGGATCTTCTCTGATCGTCTTTGAACATAAATACGAACAACCACTTTGGTTTGGTAAGAGTTCTTCCACGGTCGAACAATGCGCCGGAGTCGAATGCAGAATTGTCGAATCGGCCGGCCAACTTGCGGTGAGCTGGAGACGGGGGCAACGCCAATTCACCATGACCGGTGCTACCGATCGGTCGGAGGTTGAAAAGTGGATTCAGACGATGGATCTGTAGTCGCTTTTCTAAATTATTGAATCGTGCACGTTCTTTCATTCATAAAAGGTTCCAATTGGATCTTGATTAGTTGCCGTTCCGATTATCGGAAATTGACGACCGGACCGAAGTCACAATAGAGTTCCCTCCAAAAAAGGTCCACGGGTTTCGAGGGTGCATAAGTTCTCGGTCGTCACCCGAGCGATTTCGCTGAGTGCCTCGTGTGTCAGGAACGCTTGGTGTGATGTGACAAGAACGTTTGGAAACATAAGCAGGTGCGAAAGCTCGTCATCCAGCAGTACCTGACCAGACAGATCGTGGAAAAAAATCCCTTCTTCCTCTTCGTAAACATCGAGCGCAACGCCGCCAATGTGGCCCGATTTCAAAGCAGCAATCAGCGCAGTCGTATCGATAAGCTTGCCGCGGCTTGTATTGACGATAAAGACACCTGGCTTCGTCTGTGCGATCGTTTGATCGTTGATCAAATGAAGCGTTTCGGGCGTGAGCGGCATGTGCAGCGAGAGAACGTCGCTGGCCGCCAACAAGCACTTCATATCGGCATAGCGTATTTCAAAGTTCTTGGCCCAGTCAAGCATTGGGAATGGATCATAAGCAATTACGTTGGCACCGAAGCCCCGGAAAATCTGAGCTGCGATCCGACCTATTTTGCCCGTACCGACGATGCCAACGGTTTTGGCATGAATATCAAAACCAACGAGACCACTAAGCGAAAAATTCAATTCGCGGACACGGTTGTAAGCACGATGGATTTTTCGGTTGAGTGTAAGCAGCAACCCGACAGCGTGCTCCGCAACCGCGTGAGGCGAATAGGCCGGTACACGCACCACGGCCAAGCCAAGCTCGCGGGCAGCGGCTAGATCCACGTTGTTGTGGCCAGCACAACGCAGGGCGATCAGCCTCACGCCGAGTGCCGCCAGTGCTTCCAAGCACGCACGATCCGCGCGATCGTTGACGAATATACACACGGCCTGAGCGCCTTTAGCTGCGGGAACCGTCTCAACGGTAAGCCGAAAATCGTGAAATCGCCATGCGATCTCTTTCAGACCGTCGGCTCGCGTGAGGTATTCCCGGTCGTAGGGCTTCGCATCGTAAACAGTCGTTTCAATCATTGACTCATTGCTCAAATTTTTACTGTGTCAGGAAGCCATCAATGGCTGGTCAGAATACAACGTAGACGGAAACGACCAATTTTTCGACCCATCCGACGCCTCCGTTGGCTCAAAAAGTTTAGAGCAGTTCTCACGTGGGTGTAGCGTTTTTTCAACGCGATTGTAGCCGAGCTGCGCAAGCAGCCGGGTGTATTGCCGCTTGCCGAAGGCTCGTCCGGCCTGGCAAATCCGACCTTCGAATGCGCCGGGCTGCTCGCGCA
>JANOAI010000022.1:0-9468 GCA_031411055.1 Pirellulaceae bacterium | reverse complement strand
CATTCGGAAAACGGGGTCAGGTACCAAAAGTGCAAAGCACCCGAAGGGCCGTTCCGGCTTTTGGTACCTGACCCCGTTTTCCAAGCCTACGTCGTTCATGAAAATGCTCTAGATACGAACGCCAAGGCGATTCAGCTACCCCGATATGTGGAATAACCGAAAGGTGAAATGAGCAACGGCACATGATAATGGGCTGTCGGGTCGCTGACATCGAAACGAATGATGACTTCGGGATAAAAATATCTTTCGCATCCGATGGACTCGAAGTAACTGGCAGTTTCAAATCGGAGTTGAAAAAGCCCTGGGCTCAAGGAATCGGTCTTCCACCAATCGATAATACGGCCATCGGAATTGGTTTTTCCTTCGGCCATTTTCTCGAGTCGGTCGCCTATGACTTTGTCCAGACGAACCGATACGTTGGAAGCCGGCTTGCCTCGCGCGACGTCGAGAACATGAGTGGTAATGGGGCTCATGGCGTTGGAATCTCCATTTTGTCGATCCGCAAGTGCGTGATCCTTCGTTGTTCTCGGGCAGCGTTGGCGATCTCTTCATCGAATGAAAGGGGCAACCTTGCGTTGAGAATGGCAAGCATCTCGCTGGCCGATTTTCCAGACGCACAGACGATAAAGATGAAGCCGAACTTTTCTTTGTAGTCAGCGTTTCCCTTGGCAAGTGCAGACAGCGTGTCCTCGCCGGCAATCGACACCCCCGCTTGTTCGTTCGCCGACCATTCACGATTGCCCGCGTACTTCATGCGAAGCGAATGGACGTCACCGATCTGAGGATGACAGGCGAAAGCTTCCAGCCAACCGTCCGACGAAAGTTGATCCAGGCACTCATCGGCCTTTTGGTGCAAATCCTCGATGCTGTTAAACGGACGGCATTTGGCCATCTGTTGGCACCACGAATCGGTACCGCAGCAGCGACGAAAATGCTCGACGGCTTCGTTGAAGGCAATCGAATTGAGTCGAGTTACGCCGGCATTTTCCACGAGTAGTTTGTACAATCCTTTTTATGCGTCGATGACCGTTATTGTAGTATGTTCGAATCAACGTAGGCTAAAGGCAGCGATTTTAGTCGTTCCAGTCGATTTTTCGAGGGCGGTTTTTTTACTCCGGGTTTCTTCATCGCCGAGGCAGGCTATCATGCACGCATGAATGAGACGCGAGTTTATTATCAATGGATGCG
Organism: Pirellulaceae bacterium; assembly: GCA_031411055.1. Lineage (GTDB taxonomy): Bacteria > Planctomycetota > Planctomycetia > Pirellulales > Pirellulaceae > JAIYDQ01. Next base: position 8,280 of record JANOAI010000022.1, on the reverse strand, counting down.
AATGGAGGTCATGGACCAGTGGTGGCACTGGCTTATCTTGGCCGCCGTAATCACGTCCATCCTGAGCTTTGTTATCTACTGGTATCGACGCGATTGGGTCGAGCTTCCACGGGCATTAGGCTGGACACTTCTGGTATTACGGGTAACGGCTTTCGTTGGAATCGCGATCTTCTTTATGGATCTGCAAAGGCGATCCGAACAGAAAGTCGTCCGGCCATCGCGTCTGGCGGTGCTCGTCGATACGTCGTTGAGCATGTCATTGCCACTCGAGAACGAGGTATCGTCAGGGAGTGGCCAAACCCGTATCGAAGCGACGGTTGAATTCCTGAAGTCGTCATCGGTTGTACCACAGCTTCAATCACGACACGATCTCGTCCTGTACCGTTTTGACCAAACCCAACGACCAACGCTCATCGCATCGCTGAGCAAACCAAAAAGCAACGTTAGCGATCCAATGGGCCAAGATTCAACGACGGCCATGTGGCAATTTCTTGGACGCGTTGTTTGGTTTGGAACAGCGATCGTCGGTTTATCTCTTGTTGGGCTCGTGATCTCGATGTCGGCCCGTTTAACCGGTTCAAAAGCTTCGCATTGGCCGTACGGTATTTTGTTCAGCGTCGTCAGCTTAATTGTCGGCACCGTTGTCATAGGAACAGCGGTCTTGCGAGGATCGGAATTGCCGGTTGCCAGCCTCTGGCAATGGGCTCCTCCTCAAGCGATTCAAGTGGATTCAAAGATCAGTGCGCTCGCAGACAACGATACCTCAAGCAGCGCAACGCAAGATTGGACGCAACAGTTGTTTGCCTCGGGAGTTGAAACACGTTTGGGTGACGCCGTTCAAGCAATCGTAGAGCAAGAACGAGGATCGCCGCTGGCTGGGATCGTGATCCTAACCGACGGCCAAAGCAACGCTGGAATGGATCCTGCAAGCGTTGTCGGAGCAGCGGTTGCAAATGGCGTCCCCCTTTACGCGATTGGAATTGGCTCACCCGATGACCCGGTGAATGTTCGAGTCGTCGATATCGAAGCCCCGAAACGCGTCTACCCAGGGGATCGCTTTCGTGTGACGGCACTCATTCAAGCTTCTGGCCTCGCAGGTAAGAAGTGTTCCGTGCAGCTTCGTCGCAAATCGTCAGGTACAGGAAAAGACAACTTCGCGATCGAAGAAGAAACACAAATCGATCTTGGCGATTCCGAAGCGATGCAGCCGGTAACCTTCGACGTGAAACCTCGCGAGATCGGTGCCTGGACGTACGATGTGAAACTCCTGCCGCCTGCTCAAGATACGAATCTTCAAGACAATCAGCTCGACACGGAAATTCGAGTGGTCGAACCTCGTTCCACCGTCTTGGTCATCGCGGGCGGTCCGACGCGAGAGTATCAATTCGTTCGCAATCTTCTCTTTCGCGACAAGACCGTGCAATCGCATGTCTTGTTGCAAACCGGCGGCCCTGGGATGTCCCAAGAGGCTGACAAATTGCTCACCGAGTTCCCGAGCACGCTCGCGGAAATGTCCGAATACGATTGTGTGATCGCTTTCGATGCCGACTGGATGAATCTGTCGGTTTCGCAAATTGAAGTACTTGAACAGTGGGTCGCCCAACAAGCCGGTGGACTCGTCATGGTTCTTGGGCCAGTTGCCTCGCCGCGTTGGACAGGGACCAGCGGGAACGGAGACCGGCGAGCCGAACTGATGCGCAACCTCTCCCCAATGGTATTGAATGGTCGCGGATCGAGGTTGGTTTCGATGGGGCGTTTTGAAAGCGAGACCGTTTGGCCACTGAAATTCCCCGACGGTCCGCGCAATGCCGACTTCCTTCATGTCGTCGGCGATCCTGACGAAAGCCAACGCGTTTGGAGCAACTTTAGTGGGGTCTACAGCTTCTACGCAAGCTACGAACCCAAACCTGGAGCATTACCCGTTGCCTATTTTTCCGATCCATCGACTTCGCTCGACGGAAAATTTCCTATTTATATTGCGACTCAGTTTTACGGCGCGGGGCGCGTTGTTGCTCAAGGAAGCGGAGAGATATGGCGACTTCGTCAGTTGAGCGATGACTACTTCGATACGTACTACACCAAGCTCGTACGCTGGGCAGCTCAATCACGTTTGCTTCGCGACTCGGATCGTGGCTTGTTGTTGCTCGACAAACAACAAGCCTTGGTCGGAGAACAAATCAATGTTCGGGCCGTCCTTCGCGATGAACAATTCCAACCGCTGATTTTGCCCAACGTCACAAGCCGTCTTGTTGATCCGACCGGCATCAATACTCCACTGGAATTGGTGCCGCTTCAAGATCCAGGCCAACTTGGAACCTTCATCGGACAATTTTTAGCCAAGCAGACCGGCTCCTACGAAGTCCGGCTACCGGTCGGAAATTTGGCCGAACAACAGGTCCTTAGTCAACAAGTCACCGTTCGAGTCCCAACCCGCGAAGTGCAACGACCGCAACGGAACGATCCGTTGCTTCAAGAAATCACCAACAAAACTGGTGGTTTTTACTTCCCCAATTTTGCGTCGGCGCTCGAAGTGGTAATCGATTCGAGCGGGGTGAATGCCGGAACACCGAGTTCGCTGTCGGCATCGACTGTGCCAAGAATCGTTTCCATAATTGGACCGCGGGATCAGATCCAGTTCCTCCCAGGAGCACCCGATCGGGACTTTCAGCTTCGCCTCATGGGAACATTGATGGCATTAATCGGAACGGCCTTATCATTGGAATGGTTCCTGCGCCGGCTAAGCAAGTTGGCGTAAGGCTAGCGTTTCTGCTTATTCGAAACGCTCTATCGTCGGGCTGGCGTTTTTTCTATCGTCCGACCACTATGCTGCAAGATTATGCTATCGGTCGAAGCACGCGCCGATGCCGAATTTCTGATCGTCCGTTAGTGCCCGGCGAGCGATACTATTCCGTGATCGTTCCCAACGGGGCCGAAGTCGCACGCTATGAAATTGCCGAGTCAGCTTGGCAAGGACCACCACCCGAAGCCATTGGATGGTGGCGGGGTATCGTAGCGCCGTTGCAAGTTAAAAAACTGGTTCCGACCCCGGTCGAAGAACTGCTCGATGCACTGAGTCAGCTTTGCGAAGATCCCTCCCAACCACAGTTGGCACACTTGCTTGCGGTTATGCTCCTCCGACGCCGAATATTGCAAACCGATGATCAAGGCGACCCACCGATCAACGACGAAGCCCATTTCAAATTGATTCATCCGGGATCGGATACAGAATATCTCGTGCCGTCCGTCGACCTTGATCCCGAGTTATTGGAATCACTTCAAGCCGCGCTTCATGCAATTATGTATCGCGAAGGGTAACGGTCCGACATGAACCATCATCGTGACATATACCTTCCGAGGCGATTGACATCTCGGTGTTCGATCGCATTTGGGCTACTGTTTCTTGTTTTCACAACGACCGGTGCCACTTGTATTCCCAAGCGGTCTGTAAACGAGTTTGCGCCGCCGATAATTTTTGCGAGTACACCTGATATTTGGCAAATATGCGAAGCCCTCAATCGAACTCGAGCCATCCAACAACTTCAGTCAAACGCGGTTGAGATACGAACCCCCAGTATCCCGATATCGAGACTGAAGGCAAAGATGGTCTGGGAACGACCAAGAAATTTCCGAATGACGGGCGGCGTCCTGAGCGCGAACAGTAACGATTTCGACCTCGGAAGCAACAACGAGATTTTTTGGATGGCGACTCGCCATGGTCCAGGCCCGCAACCAAGCCTCCACTACGCGCGGCACGAGCAGTTCGCGACGCAAATGGAACGCCAGATTCTTCCCGTTTCGCCAGAATGGTTGATTGAAGCTCTTGGCATTATCGAACTCGATCCGAGCAGCGTTATCGGTACACCTTACATTCAAGCCGAAGGGCTCATGGAAATTGAGTCGACGATTGTCTCGCCCATTGGCAAATATCGACGAACGATTCTTGTCCATCCGAAGTCGGCCGTCGTCAGCCGCGTCCTGTTGCGAGATCCGAATGGACGCTTGTTAGCCAAGTCCGATCTTTCGGAACACAAGTCGTACTCCACATTTCAAGTTACGCTTCCCCACAAAGTTCAAGTTCAGCTCATTCCAACAGGTGGCCCACCGATCGATATGACGATCAACGTCGGCTATTACACGATCAACGACAATCAAGGCCAAGATCCCAATCGCTGGACGCCGCCGAATCCAGCGGAGTATAACCTTGTTGATCTTGTTCAACAGAACAGTGGGACCCCCAATGCCGTGCGTCCCCCCGAATATCAACCAGCAACACTCGGGGTTCCCCAAGTTTCGTATCGCGGTGTTAGCGATTTTGATCCGATTCGGTAGCTTTGCGAAGATCGATCACCCCCACATCCCAGTCGCCGATCGTCGACGTTCGCTCCCACTGATTTCGTAGTTGTTCTTGGATCGCTCCAGTTCGCTCGTCGTAAAACCTTTCGTAGTGAGGCACACGCACGACGCAAAATCTACCCGGCCGGGCAAGCCTTTCCTCGAGCTTTTTTCGTTCCGATTCATTCAGCATACGAGGCCAGAAAGTCGGATTGGCCGCCGTAGCTGGCTTGGTGTTTGTCCAGAAGTAGAAACGATTGTTATTGTGTCCTTCGAAGACAAGCGTCTCGGAATGGCTAGCCTTGACTGCCTCGACGATTGCTCGTTGCTCATCGACCACCGATTGGCTTAGTCGCATCCCATCCGAGCCGGGCAAGCCGAGCGGTACCGAATTTGCATACCGATACCAATGTGAAAATGTGGCGGCGATAAATAGACAAATAACGGCACTCAAAAACCGTGCACCAGAAATGGCTTCACCTACAAACCGTGTCGCTGATTGCTGCGATAGTGTCGCTGATTGCTCTGATAGTGTCGCCGTTTGCTCCGCAAACGTAGCGGGCGAGCTAGAAAGGTGTTTGCTCTGCCGACCGTCGAGAGCGAACAACGATTGAAGTACTTCACGCATCGTTCTCGGAGAGAACGGCGACACTGGCGGAGTGAACGGCGACACTAAAAGGTGTTTGCTCTGCCGACCGTCGAGAGCAAACAACGATTGAAGTACTTCACGCATCGTTCTCGGAGAGAACGGCGACACTGGCGGAGAGAACGGCGACACTGGCGGAGAGAACGGCGACACTGGCGGAGTGAACGGCGACACTAAAAGGTTTTTACTGGCCCAATCGTCGTAACCGACTTGGATCGTGCGGCTAAAGGCTACGCCAAACAAAACGAGTCCAGGTATCGTACCGATCGCGACTTGTGTTCCTGAAACGGGGAACGCAATCAGCGGTGACAGAATTCCGAGTAGGACCGCAAATCGCTCATTCGATTGCGAACGATAGACGAGTCCCAACCATCCGGGCAAGAACCACACCATGAAAGCTCCAGCTCCACGCGGTTTCAATCCGTGCTGCAACGGTTCGAGAGCTGTCCAAGCTATGCACATGATCGCAAGCCCCGCCACCGTCAACATAGAACGGCGTTGGAAATGCCCGGTCGTCTTTACCCAAAAGAGCAAGGCAACCGAGAGGACACCCAATGCGCAACCGAAATCCCCAGGAATGGGCTTGAAGAAATCGGAGCCAAAATCAGCGTGTTGGCCGATTAAACCAAACCACAATTCGCTTGATGTGATACCCGACGAGATCGAGAGACATACGAGCGCGAGGCTGGTCAGCAATCCGCCAAAAACAACCGCGATCCAAGTCCGATTGGGATCCGGCGAATCAGCAGGGCCTAGCTTGTCGCCCGTGTCGGCAAATTGAGCATCGGTGAGGGCTGAATCATGCGCAAATCGGAGCACGGCCATCCCCGCGCAGAGGGCAATCCATAGCGCCCATGCAACGGTTCCAAGATCGCTTCGTGCCATCCAAGCGATCAGCATGGCTGGAAGAGCGACCAGAACGGCAATGCCGAATCGCAACCGACTAAACTGTGGCGATCCCATGAAAGCTGAAACAATCATCGCCACCGCTAAGACCATCCCGCAGTTCAGCTTCGTGAACCCAATAATTGCGGCCATGATTCCAGCAGCAAACCATCGCGTTTGGCTGATGGAACCACCGACATGAGTACGCGTCGAAATCAAGAGCATGGAGAACAAAGATCCTAGCAGAATCATCTCTTGAGGATGACCAGGTTCGAGCGCCATTTTGTCGAGATGAAGTATCACGACGATCGCCGTGCCGATCGCTGCGAAAGGAGAAGACGCTGGCTGAGCACGCATTACAAAGAGATACGTAAGCATGGCGGCTAAGCACCATGCAAGAAGCGTTTTAACGCGGACTCCGGTTTGGGTGAGTGGCCAGTGCAACCATTCGTGAATGGGCGAAGTCAAAAAATAATAGGCTGGCCCGTATTGCGTGTGCGTGGCTCCGTAGAGTCGCTCGCCCTGTGCAAAGGTGCGCAGGGTCATCATGCAATAACCTTCGTCGTCGTAAGGTGCCAGCGTCGAGAATAAAGCTGGCCAGGCAAGGAGAGCTGTCAGCAGGCCGACGATTCCCAATCCGAACCCTTTGGATGGGAACATGGGCCTAACCCTTCCACCCTTGGTCGTTGGGCGAAGGAGCTGTTCGATGCAACGATGACAATCCAGACAAAGAAGCTACCGGAGATGGGTAGGATTTTGCAGACGGTCTTGACTCCGGAGCCATCTCTTCACTCGTCCGCCGATCGAGTTCTCGTCGTAGTTCTTCAACTTCATCTAAAAGCGCCTGATACTCTTGTGTCGGATCGGCAGGATCCTTCCACGCTTCTCGATGGTTGATGCGATCGACGATGAATTTTGGGCGGTTGCGAACTTGGTCGTAGATCCGAACGATATATTCGCCGACAACAGCAATCCCCATGGCGTTCATCGCCCCAAAGAACGCGACTGTGCCAGCTACCGAAAGTTCGGTGAAGAACAGTAAGTTGTAAGCAATGAGCGATACGGCCGCCAAACCAAAGCAGATGCAACCCAGGACGATTGCGAGAAAAGCCACATAGTAAAAGGCCTGGAGTGGCACTCGCGAGAACCCGAACAACGCATTCTTTGCCAAGCCAAACAAGCCGGTCAATGAAACGCGAGGGGTTTTATCATGTCGCGCAAATCGTTCCACACGAATAGATGTTTGCTTAAAGCCAACCCAACTCCGCAAGCCTGGCAAATATCGATCGTGTTCCTCAAGCTCGAGGAGTTGTTGGACGACTCGCCGATCGAGCAAACTAAAGTTACCCGCGTCGCGTGGGATTTCGATCGAGGCCATTCGCCTCAAGACACCGTAAAAAGCTTTGAACAAGCAGCGTTTGATTAAGCTCTCTTTGCGACCGAACCGAACCGCATAAACGACGTCGTCTCCAGCTTGCCAATGTTGGAACATTTCACCGATTGCGGTTGGATCATCTTGACCATCGCTATCCATGAGCACCACCGCGTCGCCGTCGGCATAGCTTAGTCCTGCATGGACGGCCGCTTGATGTCCAAAATTGCGAGAAAGGTGGACGATTTTAAGCCGGCGATCCCCAAAGGCCATCGCATCGAGCAATTCGCCGCTGCCGTCGGTGGAACCGTCGTTGACGAGGATAATATTCCAGTGCACGCCAATCGCGTCGAGGGTGTATCGCAACTCACTAAGCAAGCGTGGAAGGATCGCCACTTCATTGAGAAGCGGAAGTACAATCGAAAGCTTGGCGTGGGAGCGACTTGGTCGCATAGTCATCGATCGCCCGCAGGTCGGTAACGCTTGGGAAGTTGGCGGCCGCATGAAGTCGGCAATTCGCGCAGAGAAGGTTAGCTCACAGAATCGACCATGACGAAAAAGTAAGCTCGTCTTTCAAAGTAGACGTAAATCGTTGGTCCACGTTGAACGATTAATTCGTTTGTAGCGGAACACGATCTGGACAGCGCCGCTTCGGCGCCAAGCATCCCTTGCGACCTCGTTGGAGTACAGCCTTCGGGCGATTTTTCCTAAGACACTTGAAAGCGCGGCTAAAGTGACCGTCCGGCTTACGGGTTACCTCGCCCACGTCTTCGTGGGAGAGGTTACAAATACCCAGTAAATTCAATCGTTCTAAGCCGGACCGTCTCTAAAGGCTGGACTCCAGCACCAGGTGGCGGTGTCTAACTAGTTTCTTCGGAAGACGACAAGGCACATGTCGTCCTCTTGCATGACGCCTTGAATGTGCTTTTCAACTTCTTGGATCAGATTCCGACCGATCTTTTCGACCGTTTTCTCGGATTGGGCCAGGTGCTTTCGGATTCGATTGATTGAAAATTGTTCACCAGCTGCATTCGGAGCTTCAAAG
>JANOAI010000021.1:0-5845 GCA_031411055.1 Pirellulaceae bacterium | reverse complement strand
GCTGACTTGGTTTTTTCCTCAACTCAAAACGCGTTATGGTTTGACAGGGATTGAAGCGAGTCTTTTTGCGGCAACTCCGATGCTCTTTGGGGCGATTGGTTGTTGGGTTTCCGGCTGGATGGTGGATCGGATTTATTCGTCGGGCAGATGGACTGCGTCTCGGAGGTTACCGGCTATTATCGGCTTCTTATTAGCGGCGATGGGAATTATTGGAAGCGCTTATGCGACGACGCCATTGAGTTCGTCGATTTGGTTTAGTCTGTGTATCTTTGGAGCTGATATGACGCTCCCTCCTTCCTGGAGTACCTGTGTCGATATCGGACGGAAGCAAGCTGGCGTTGTTTCGGGTACGATGAACATGGCAGGTAACATTGGTTCGTTCATCACAAGTTTGGCATTCCCTTACATGCTCAAGTGGACAGGTTCGTCGCTTCCCTATTTCTACCTCGCAGCCGGCCTGAATGTAGTCGCGATTGGTCTATGGCTGTTTGCCGACCCGACCAAGGCTTTGGAGGATAAAGAATGAGCGTTTCTCATCCTCCCATTGAACGAAAGGGATTATTGATTGGGGTTGGATACTTTAGCCAGTTCCATCTCGATGCCTGGCAACGATTGAACGGAGCACGTATCGTTGCCATCTGCGACTTGGACGAAGCCAAGGCGAAAAAGGCTTCCAGTGCCTTTGCAAATCAAGATGTTTATACGGATGTGGCGTCCGCGCTTCGACGAACCGATTTAGATTTCGTCGACATTGCAACGGCTCCGAAGGGACGTAGAGCATTAGTTAAGGACGTCGTCGAACGCCGCTTGCCCATCATCTGCCAGAAACCGTTGGCGGACACGCTCGATGAAGCGAAGCGAATCTTCGAGCTTGCCGAAGCCAGCGGCGTTCCGTTCATGGTGCACGAGAATTTTCGCTTTCAACCATGGTATCGCGAAATCAAGCGGCTTCTCGATAGTGGCTTGATCGGCGACAAGCTCCATTCGATCACGATGCGAACGCGGATGGGTGATGGTTGGGGTGACGATGCGTATCTTGCTCGGCAGCCCTACTTTCGAAGCATGGAGCGGCTTTTGGTTCACGAAACAGGGATCCACTTCGTTGACACGTTTCGATATCTGGGAGGCGAAATTGTTGAATGCTCCGCTCAATTGAAGCAACTAAACGCGGTCATTGCGGGTGAGGACGCGGGGGTCTTAAACTTTCGGTTTGCGAGCGGGGCAACGGCCATATGGGATGCGAATCGATACAACGAATCACTCTCAGAGAATCCGCGATACACTTTTGGAGATTTGCTTGTCGAAGCGAACGGCGGAAGTCTTTGGTTGGATCAGGAAGGAAATATTACGGTCAAGCTGTTGGGTAAGGGTGCATATCGACATGATTTTACTCCGTCGAAGCTAGGCTTTGCGGGCGATTGCGTGTTGACTTGCCAACAGCACTTTCTCGATGTTTTAGATGGTCGGGTTGCGTGTGAAACTTCGCCGCAAGAGTATCTCAAGTCACTCCGCGTGGTCGAATCCCTGTACGAATCGTCTCGGCGAAATCGTCCAGTGTGTGTATCGACGGAAGCAAAGTCGAATTCGAAGAGACGGGTAATCGATTTGAGTTTACCCGTTTCGAATGCGATGCGAGGCGTTGCCATTTCTGAATGCAAGACGATTGAAGTCGATGGATGGAATGCGCGGACGCTATCGCTTTATTCTCATTGTGGGACGCACATGGATGCCCCCAAGCATTTCTTGCCAGGGGCGGCATCGCTTGATAAGCAGGATCTTTCCGTATGTTGTGGACGGGCTCGCATTGTCAATCTTGCACCGGCGGCACCGCGGCAACTTCATACGGTCGAGGATGTTGTGCGGGCAATCGGCGAAGTCTATCCTGAAGATCGGTTGTTATTCCGAACGGATTGGTCGAAGCGGTTTGGTAGTATCGAATATCGTGATGAGTTGCCTCGAATTTCGATCAAGCTTGCTCATTGGTTGGTCGAGCATCAAGTCGCACTCATCGGAGTCGAGCCTCCATCGGTAGCGGACGTCAACAACATCCGAGAGCTTACGGATGTTCATCATATTCTCTTTCGAGGCGGCGTCGTGATCGTCGAGGGGCTGACGAATCTTGACCAGATAGAACAGCCTGAAGTGGAGTTTATTGCCTTGCCGCTCAATATCGTCGACGGCGACGGGTGTCCCGTTCGAGCCATCGCGATCGAAGGGAATGGAGGCGAAGCATGACAGGACTGCTTCTTGGTTGTATTGCCGACGATTATACCGGCGCTACCGATTTGTCTTCGATGTTGGTAAGGGCGGGGCTTCGTGTGATCCAATGCTTTGGTGTCCCGACTTGTTCGGACCATTTACAGGACGCCGATGCAATTGTCATCGCATTGAAATCGCGATCGATCGAGGCGAAGGAAGCGATACGGCTGTCGCTGGATGGGCTGCGTTTTCTTCAGTCGGCAGGTGCACATCGCATCTTCTTTAAATACTGTTCGACCTTTGACTCGACACCGCACGGAAATATTGGCCCGGTAGCGGATGCTCTCGCTGACGCGTTAGCCGTGGACCAAGTTCTTTTTTGTCCATCGTTTCCGGAAAACGGTCGGACCGTTTATTGTGGAAATCTATTTGTGAATGGTGTTCCTTTAAACGAAAGCGGGATGAAGGATCATCCGCTGAATCCGATGAAAGACAGTAATCTCGTTCGCGTGCTGCAAGCTCAGTCGCATCGGAAAGTGGGATTGCTCCCTTTGTCAGCCCGAATTCAATTCAATGATGTCTGTCATTACATCGTCGATGCGATCTTTGATAATGATCTGCGCGACGTGGCGGAATTAGCTCGGGATCACACGCTTATGACAGGTGGTTCGGCCGTCGCTCAACATTGGGCGAAGGTTTTAAAGGACGGATTGAAGAAAAGTGATGCGCAGCAAGACGTGGCTGAACCTACGACGATCGTCGCGTCATCGAGTTCAATCAACACGGAAGGCAGCACCGAAAGTGGGCCACTCGAAACACGGGCTCAGAACCGCTCCATCGTTCTGGCAGGAAGTTGTTCAACTGCAACGAGAGCTCAAATTGCCGAGTTTGGAAAGACTTACCCGGTTTTGAAGCTTGATATTGCCAGTTCGACCGATGCGTTCAAGACGGCTTCGCGTGCATTGAATTGGATCGACGAGCAAGAGGTTGCTCAACCATTGCTCGTTTGTTCGGGTGCTTCTGAGGACGAAGTGAACGCAGCGCGCGAGGCGCTAGGTGAGGAACAGGCCGCTCAATTGACGGAGTTGGTTTTTGCGACCATTGCCACAAAGCTTACGGAGCGTGGCTTTCGCCGCATTATCGTCGCGGGTGGCGAAACTTCCGGGGCGGTGATGAACGCGTTGAATATTCAGTCGGTTCGCATCGGAAGGGAAATTGCGCCGGGGGTCCCATGGGTTACCACTTTCGAGCCACCCTATCTTACGCTCGCATTGAAGTCAGGTAACTTTGGCGGTCCTCGCTTTTTTTACGATGCAACGGAGAATGGAACATGATTGAGCGTGACCTTCGAGAAAAAATCGTTGAACATGGAAGGTCGCTCTACGATCGCGGTTTGACACCCGGTAGTTCTGGCAACATGAGTGTTCGATTGCCCGACGGGTTGCTCATTACCCCAACCAATTCTTGCCTTGGTCGACTGGATCCGGAATCGATTTCCAAGCTTGATTCGCTCGGCAATCTCGTGTCGGGTAAGCCGCCTTCGAAGGAAGCGTTCCTTCATTTGGCTTACTATCGATCTCGACCTACCGAGTCGGCAGTCGTTCATTTGCATTCAACCTGGTCGGTGGCGGTGAGCTGTTTGGCGGACATCGATCCGAACAATGTGCTCCCTCCGATCACTGCTTATTTTGTGATGCGCGCCGGTCGATTGCCATTGGTGCCCTATTTTGCGCCGGGCGATGAGGCTTTAGCGGAAGCCGTCGAGGTGGCGAGCAAAGGAGCACGAGGAGTACTGCTTGCCAATCACGGTCCGGTTGTTGGCGGCAAGGATTTAGATACGGCAGTATACGCCGTCGAAGAGATCGAAGAGACCGCTAAGCTTTATATGATTTTACGCAGTTTGCCAACACGCTTTCTGTCGGATGAGCAACAAACTGAATTACACCGACGTTTCCCTTCCTAGATGTCTAAGAATTTTTATGACAAAACCAAAATTTGCAGTCGCGGTAACCTTTGAGATAAAGCCTGAATTTGTAGCGGCTTTTCGCGTTCGTATTCTCAAGCAAGCGAGTGATTCGATCGAGAAAGAAGCAGAGTGCTATCAGTTCGATGTGCTGGTGGATGAGGCTGATCCGTCGGTGTTCCATCTGTATGAGACCTATTTGGATGCAGCCGCTTTCGAGGCACACAAGCAGACGACACATTTTGCCGATTACGATCGAACGGTTTCCGATTGGGTATTGTCGAAGAGTATTCGTCGTTTGAACATGTTGGAGGGGAATCGTGCGTAGATATAAGATCGTTGGCTTACCAGGCGACGGAATTGGTCCGGAGTGCATGAATGCAACGCTTCAGGTTCTTGATGCGCTGCAGGATTGTTGCAACGTTCAACTGGATATTACTTGCCATGAGGCTGGGGCAGAGCACTACCGACAACACGGTGTTGCAATTCCGGATTCCGTTCTACAAGATTGTTTAGCCGCCGATGCAGTATTGCTTGCAGCCATTGGATTGCCCGATGTTCGAAAGCCGGACGGAACGGAAGTTCAGCCCGAGATGATGATGGGGTTACGACGAGCCCTTGGACTTTACGCGGCCGTGCGCCCAGTCAAACTTTTTCCAGGGGTGGGTTGCCCGCTCAATACGGCGTCGGCAGGGATTGATATGGTGATCTTGCGAGAAAACTTGGAGGGTTTGTTTGCATCGTTCGGTGGCGGTTGCATCCTGAACGATCAAGTTGCGACCGACACGATCGTCATCACGCGACAAGGAACGGAGAGGGTTGTCGATTACGCTTTTCGATTGGCGCAGAAAAGAAAGGGGCGTCCGAGTGATGGTGTCCGGCGGGTTACGTGCGTCGACAAAGCCAACGTTTTTCGCAGCTTCGCCTTCTTTCGAAAAGTCTTCTTCGAAGTCGCGGAACGGTATCCAACCATACAAGCCGACGCCACCTACGTCGATGCGATGAGTCTTTACATGGTTACATCGCCGAGCGATTGGGACGTTCTTGTTATGGAGAACCAGTTCGGCGACATCTTGTCAGACCTGGGCGCGGCGATTGTTGGTGGGCTGGGCATGGCGCCCTCGGCTGAGATTGGAGAAGATCACGGACTCTTTCAGCCATCCCACGGAACGGCTCCTCAATTGGCCGGCAAAAACGTGGCGAATCCCGTTGCAACCATCCTATCGGCATCGATGATGCTTGACTGGCTTGGCGACCGACATCAAGACTCGGCGTCGAGTGAAGCTGGCAAGCTACTCGAGTCGGTTGTGGCTGGTTTACTTGCCGAGGGTAAATTGAAGACCGCCGACCAAGGTGGCTCGAATTCGACTTCCGATGTAGCCGCGGAAATTGTGGCTTCGATTCGTTCCAAGTGTGCGGCGTACCAAGGTGCTTCGAAGAGTGTGTGAGGCGTTTAAGTGTTGGTTCCCGAAGTTGTCTTTCAGTCGTTGAAAGATTGGAAACGAAAAAGCTTTCGCCAAGCGAAAGCTGACTATTGGATGCTATTGAAAGATAACTTAATGCTTCGTCACAGCAAATTCTTTGGGTACGACGGAATCCAAGTTGGAGCAACGCATTGGTCAGGCAGCGGCGACAAGGCTGGGACTAGGTTGCGTTGTTGTAAACGCTACCGCCGCGGAGCGA
>JANOAI010000020.1:0-6434 GCA_031411055.1 Pirellulaceae bacterium | reverse complement strand
AATAGGTGTAGCGAGTAAATTCCAAATGGTTGCGGTGCTGCGCGAGCAGCCCGGCGCATCCGAAGGTCGGATTTGCCAGGCCGGACGAGCCTTCGGCAAGCGGCAATACACCCGGCTGCTCGCGCAGCTCGGCTACAATCGCGTTGAAAAAACGCTACAAATTCGTGAGAACTGCTCTAGAACGACTGAATTTACTTGGTATTTGTAACCTCTCCCGCTTGCGGGAGAGGTCGGACGCCGTAGCGGCCGGGAGAGGGCTTCTCCTGCGCCACGGAAAATGCGGCCCTCTCCCGGGCCTGAGAGCCCGACCTCTCCCACGAAAACGTGGGCGAGGTAAGAGTAAGCTGCACGACCTCTTTGGCGGAGTGGCTGTGATTTTATTGAGCACGTGACGAATAAGGAGAATGGATATATCCTTATCGTCTCTTTACCCATGCTACCGTCGCGGAGCGTCAGGCGACACTGAAAACCATAGCCACGGAGCAAACGCCGGCTCTGGGAGGCTATGAATGCAAGTCCAGCCGACAGTATTAAGCGATGATCTCGTTCACGATACGCCCGTGAACGTCGGTCAAACGAAAATCACGGCCAGCATGGCGATACGTTAGCTTGGTGTGATCGAGGCCAAGTAGGTGCAAGATCGTCGCATGCAAATCGTGAACGTGCATCCGATCTTCTACGGCTTTGAGTCCCACCTCGTCCGTCGCTCCGTGAATGTGCCCACCCTTCACGCCACCACCAGCCATCCAGACCGTAAAACCATCATGATGGTGATCGCGACCTACCTTTGCGGTGACGGGTAGTTGAACCGTCGGGGTACGACCGATCTCGCCACCCCAAATGATCAAGGTATCGTCGAGCATTCCTCGCTGTTTCAGATCGGTCAGCAAAGCTGCAATCGGTTTGTCGCAGTCGGTCGCTAACCGGCGATGATTCTTTTCGATATCGGCGTGCGAATCCCAAGGTTGCCCGGCGCCATGATAGACCTGAACGTAGCGAACACCACGCTCGACAAGACGTCGAGCGACTAACATCTGGCGACCTTGCAGTGTGTCGCCGTACAGGTCGCGAATGTCGGCTGTCTCTCGATTGACGTCAAAGGCTTCTCGGGCTTCGGATTGCATACGAAAGGCAAGTTCGAGCGATTGGATTCGAGCTTCCAAATCGTTGTCGTCTTTACGAGTCGCTAGGTGAAACTTATTGAGCTTCTGAACGAGCTCGAGTTGTCGTTGCTGTTGTTCGTGAACCATCCATGGATTACTGATATTGGCAATGAGTTGCTCGGGATCCGAGTATTGAGAATCGACAAGTGTTCCTTGATAGATTCCTGGGAGAAATGCGTTTCGCCAATTCGAAGTAGCGGCGGTTGGCAAACCGGCGGGACAAAGAACAACAAAGCCGGGTAAGCTTTGGTTTTCGCTTCCCAAGCCATAGAGAATCCAAGCACCGGCACATGGGACGGGGCGTGAAATCTCACCGCAGTTCATCATCATCAAACCGGGCTCGTGATTCGGTACATCGGTGACCATCGAACGTATGACACATAAATTGTCGGCGTGCTTCGCGACATTTGGAAAGAGTTCGCTAATCTCCATGCCGCATTGGCCATGCTTGCTGAATTTAAACGGTGAAGCGTGAGCCACACCGCCGAGTCGTTTATCTTTGGCAAGTTTGGCATCGAGGGTTTTTCCGTGGAATTTCTCCAAAACGGGCTTCGGATCAAAAGTGTCGATCTGTGAGGGACCGCCGTTGGCAAAAATGTGGATGATGCGTTTGGTCCGTGGTTCAAAGTGCGGCGTGCGAGGAGCCATGGAACTGCCGGCATCCACGGCCGAGCCTGCGGCATCCGCCGACAACAGGTCCGCGTCTTTCATGACGCTGGTCAATGCCAAGGAACCGATCCCAAGCCCGCTATTGCGAAGCCAACGTCGACGATCGAAAAGGTGGTTGAAGTTTTGCATAGTGATCCAGTTTATCCGAGAAAAATCTTGTCCAGCTAATCGATATAAATAAACTCATTCGTGAGCATCAAAGCTTGGGCAAGTTGTTCCCATCCATCGAGCATTGCGGGAGCAGGTGGCTTGAATCCGTCTTCCGTCGACCACGTAGTTGTTGACACGCCATCGAAATCGATCTCGATATCGGCTTTCCAAAAGAACGAATCGGATGAGCCACTTTTACCTGATTCGACAACAAAATCGATGCAGTCATCCGCAGCGACCTTGAACGATTCCGTCTTCGTTTTTGTTTCGCTGTTAAAGACGGCCCAGTTTTCGCCGATGGAGGTCGATGGGCCGTTGGGCTGGCGATGAACAATGCTTGCGATGACACCGTCGCCTTGTTCGCGAGCGTGCTTCAAGAGTCCAGAAATGGAAGCGTTGCCAGCGGTAGGAACAACAAAGCGACGGACACACGCCATGGATCCCTTGCCCGGGTGACCACCGTTATTCGTTAGTCTGGCGTGACCTAACTTGGGATCGGGGAATTCCATCGACCCTTGATAAACTTGGCCCGTCCAGTGCGGAAGTTCAAAGAATGTTTCACCGCCATTTTCATTTACCTGCCGAAGACCGTACATCCATGGGCTGGAACGCTTTAGTCCTTCCGTAGAAACGGGAGTTGTCACAAAAGCCAACGAAGCCTGACGTTCTTCGGGTTTCGGCATTCGACCCAGCATGCGTCGGAAGATCGAATTAATGCTACGATTGACCAGTTCCTTATCGGACTGAGCTGGTCGAACTTTGTTCGCAATCGTTTTTGCTCGTTCAATTACGAACGGATGATTCATTACGAAAAGTGAATGTTGAGGAATCGTTGTTTCTGCTCGATGAGCAGCGGAAGCAAGTGGCGAAGCGAAGTCGAAAATTTTCAGCATCGGGTCGATGTCGACTCGGTCGATGTACGCATAAACGGAGCGACGGACCGGATACGGAGTCGAGCTTAGTTTGACCGATGGCCCATCTAAAGCTCGATCCAACTCGCCGCTTACAGCCAACATAGTGTCGCGAGTCGCTTCGAAGTCGAGTCGTCGCCGGTTCTGTCGCCATAATAGTTTGTTGTCAGAGTCGATATCTTCAGCCAGGCAATTGGCAGGGACAACGCTGGAACGTTGATAGGCGGCTGAATCTAAAATGGTTCGGTGCAACCATTTCATCGACCATCCGTTTTCAATAAAGCTTGCCGCAAGCCAGTCCAGTAACTCGGGGTGGGAGGGAGGATTGCTTCGCAGTCCAAAATCATCCGGCGAATCGACCAAGCCTTGCCCAAAGTACCGCATCCATACCCGGTTCACAGCAACGCGGGCTGTTAACGGATTCTCCGGATTTACAATCTTGTCGGCCAGTTCCAATCGTCCGCTGTTCTTATTGCTGAACGGCTTAGGGTCACCATTTTCGAAGAACGAAATGTATCGACGTGGGACACGATCTCCTTTTCGAGCCGGTTCGCCACGCAAGAAAACAAAGGGGGTGATCGGTTGATCTTTCTCTGCCAGAACCATGGCTCGGGGCGGAGAGCCGGGATGGGTTGCATCCACTTCATGAATCGCAATATCAAGATCGCCTAATTCCTTGCGACCTTTGCCCAACAAACGATATCCCTGAACAACCGCCCTGCGATCGAAATCGAGCAAGCCTTTTTCCGCCATAAAGGTTTCTTTAATTTCGCTTTGAACCGGATTTGCTTTTGCATTAGCCTTCGTGGCTCGCAATAGTATGTTGGCATACACTTCTAACAATGCCAGGCGTGATTTTGGCTCGGTCGTTTCTAGTTCCGTAAGAATACTTGGTTCGTATTCGTGTTTCGAAGTTTTGGCAGAATCGAGCCACGCCTTAAACTTTGGTTGAAAGCCTTTGTCGTCCAAGGCCAAGCCCGCGACGAGCGGACCGTAAACTCGATGAGTGACAGAGCTCTTGTCGCGTCGAATCCGATCGAGTGAATCCTCGAACCCTGTAATCGCACTATCGGTAACCTTGTGTCTGGATACGACACCACGAATATCAACCGATTTACTGACGCCCAGATCATAGACAGCTTGAAAGTACTTTTTCGGCGCGGTCAGTACTTCGTCGATGGCTGATTGTCGTAGTTCGCTGATACGATCATCTAGCAATTGGACTTTGGCGGCACGTTGTTTTTCGTAGTCAGCAAACTGTTCTGGTGTGATTTTTCGATTTTGCCTTAGCGTAGGCAAATCTTCGGTAAGCTCCGTGCTGCCGAAAACACCATAGAGAGCATAAAAATCCTCGATGGTGACGGGGTCATATTTGTGATCGTGACAACGGGCACAGGCAACCGTTAGCCCCATCACGCCGCGAGAAATACAATCCACTCGGTCGGAGATTTGTTCGAGCGTGTCGTTTCGGAATCGTGGACCAACCGTTAGAAAACCGAGCGCCGCCAACTCGGGCGCATGTTCATCGGTAGTCATGAGGTCGGCCGCAATCTGTTCTCGCAAAAACTGATCGTAAGGCTTGTCTTCGTTGATCGATCGAATCACATAGTCACGATAACTGTACGCGAACGGATAGCGTTGATCGGTGTTGGGCATCCAGTCTCGCGAGTCAGCATAGCGGGCCACGTCTAGCCAGTATCGCCCCCAACGTTGACCGAATTCTTTCGAAGCTAACAACCCATCAACCACCTTTTTGAACGCATCGGAGCTTGTATCGAGTTCGAATTCGTCGACAGCTTTGGCGGTCGGCGGTAGTCCGGTAATATCGAAGTAAGCTCGACGCAGCAGTGTTCGCTTGTCGGCTTGCGGGAGAGCTTGCACGGTGGCGTGTTGCTGCTTGCTTGCGATGAACGCATCGATCGGATTCGTAACGGCTGTGCCTTCCGTGGCGATAGGTACGTTTGGTTTCACAAGCGGTTTGAAGGACCAGTGCTTGCGACTCTTCTCCTTGATCGCTTCTTGATCCCCTAACGCAATCGAATCCATGGAATCAGTCTCTTGGGGCCAGTAGGCTCCGTCTCGAACCCATTTTTCGAAGATCGATATTTCGTCTTCCGAAAGGGGCTCATCGGGCGGCATTTCAAGTCCGTCGCGACGAATCGCTTGGATAAGCAAGCTTTGGTCGACTTGGCCCGCGATGACGGCAGGTCCGTTTTCACCACCTGAGAGGACACCCATCTTGGAATCGAGTCGTAGCGAAGCTTGTTGTTTCTCACGCCCGTGGCAGCTTTGGCATTTCTCAGCGATTAATGGACGAACGCGATTCTCAAAGAACTCCGATTTATCCCCTTCTGCCGCATGAAGGCCGGTCGACGCTACTGCGATCAGAATGGACGATAAAATACCAAAACGTATCATCAGAAAACTTGAGCGTGGCATAGGTAGGGTGGGAGGCAGGGTAGGCACGAAGCTATGAGACTTGACCTATCGACTATATTCAAACCAATTCTTTGCCGGAAAGCGATTTATGACAACCGACGAACCGTATTTTCGAGTCCGATTTGATGAACTTCCGGGAGTTCCGTGCCCTTGTGGCTCAGCTAGACGTGCCTTCGAAGGCGTTTCGGATTATCCCGGAACAATTCACCGAACTGAGATTCGATCAGACAGCCAGCTTCACTATCACAAGCGACTCACCGAAACATACTATTTTTTAGACTGTAAACCCGACGCTCAAATGCAGTTGAATGACGAGGTCGTTGATGTGAAGCCTGGTGACTGCATCATGATTCGCCCTGGGACTCGCCATCGCGCGATTGGCGAGATGACCGTGTTGATTATCGTCTTCCCGAAATTTGATCCCGATGACGAATGGTTTGATTAGTTCGACTGTCCCAAGTTGCTGCTTACAACGTCAATTTGGAAGCAACACGACGCGCAAGCTGAATGGCACTTACTTTAGGAGCGGAACGGCGCGAGCCCAATGCCATCTACTTTTGTAGCGGAACAGCGCAAGCTGTCCGGTGTATTTCGTATTTTGCTTGGTTATACGGCCAACCAAGAACCGGGCGGCTCGCGCCGCACTGCTAAAGTTGATGGCATTGGGCGCGATCCGTCCGGTCTGTGCTAAAAAAAGCAACGAAACCGAAGGTCTCGCGACCTACCGCTGCAAGAACATTATTGAAAGTAAGTGCCATTCAGCTTGCGCTTCGTGTTAACTAACTTGGGACAGTCGAACTAGAGCATTTTCATGAACGACGTAGGCTTGGAAAACGGGGTCAGGTACCAAAAGCCGGAACGGCCCTTCGGGTGCTTTGCACTTTTGGTACCTGACCCCGTTTTCCGAATGGCTATATGAAAAATGAAAATGCTCTAGTGGCACTTATTTGATTGGGGAGCATTGGGCAGCGCTTTGTTCGTTTACCTAGCCCAGTTCAACGGGCTGGGACGAGCTGGACTTCGCCACTTTGAATCAAATTCCCAATGATTCGTGGCGTTTTCGAAACCACTATCTGTTTTGACGCTAGCCACGGTTTTCAGT
>JANOAI010000019.1:0-1856 GCA_031411055.1 Pirellulaceae bacterium | reverse complement strand
GCCTACGTCGTTCATGAAAATGCTCTAGACCGCGCAAGTACCAAAAACTGACTGCATCTTTTGTAAGCGCTTCTCGGAATTGCTTTTCAGCCTCGGCTGTCTTTCCTAAGCCAAGTAGTGCTCGTCCGAGAGAAGCAAAGCCATCGCCAAATTCTGGATCGGCCGTGATCGCTTGTATTGCCAAGGCTTGAGCATCCGAAAATCGCTTTAAGTCAGAAGCTGCTTCCGCTTTGAGATGCAATTCATGAGCAAGCGATTGTGTGTTAGACGGAATCATCGATTCTCTTCCCGAGTTCAAATTTCGTACCGTTCAAGATACTCGAAATCATTGTGGGTTTTGCAAACGTCACCTGTAGCTACCCGAAAAATGCGTGATCCGCTTCTGCTTACCGCAGCCTGCGTTGTAAACGGGACGTCTCGATGCGGTTCAAGAACAGTTACAATTTCCACACCCGTCGCTCCTAAAAGATCTCAGACACTTTACGACTGTTTGTCAATCTGAGCGAAGACTTGGACAATCGCTATTTCGAATTTCGCGAAAAGCGATCAAAAACAAGCGGGATAGAAAGCCCGCCCAAATGTCCATTCAGTTGGAACGCGTGTGCAAAGATAAAAGGAAACGATTCACCCCATGAGAGCCTGCCGATCGCTGAATTGCATTCGATCTTCACATGGTGCCGGTTGCTGGGACTAGACATGCTGGCTCCCGCAATTTTCGTAAAAGTTCGCCGATCGAAGTTTTTCTTCGACTTATCTTCCTCAAACACGGATAACATCATACGACTTGAGAAATTCAGCATGCGGCTCAAATTTTATCTCCTCTCTTCAAGCCCGAGCGCTGAATCGTAACTCAAAAGGATTAATCCCAACTTGGCACAATTTATGGCATCCAAGTCGCTTGGCTTAGCGACGCTGATTCGAATGTTTGTGTGTTCTCGCGCGATCCTTTGTTTAACTGCGATTGCGATCGCGTTCGGCTGCCGATTGGCCATTCCGGAGCCAGTCGTTTGGTACGAAGTCCTTTCGTGCGTCGTGCTCCTTTTGCTCTGGCCTACAATCGAACTTATTGTTCACTCTCAAATGCATAACGCAGTCGGAACCAGGTTGTATATTCGCCACCAAGAGCATCACCAGGAACCTCATCAGGAAAAGGTGATTGGACCTCTTACGACCCTCATTCCTTATAACTTTCTCGCCTTGCCATGGCTCTATCTCGGCTTTTCCACGGCGACATCGCTCACTTTCGTTGTCTTGTCGGCCATTACCTTCTACGAATTTGTACATTTCTCGACGCACTTCCGCTATCGACCGGTAACGGGTTGGGGATATCGAGTTCGGAAGAACCACCGGATGCATCATCGGGATCCCTCGAAGCATCTTGAAGTGGTCTTTCCCAAGATGGAATTACGTTAACGCTCTGTCCATTTTCAACATTAGGCTTGGTGCGTGGGAATCTCGCCCGTAACCTTGCGTTTTTTGCGGACGGGACGTCCGCCCACCCAAACATGGCAACCCGCACTTTTTAGCTGAACGAAGCACTCGTGCTTCGTCACATCAAATTCTTAGGGTACGACGGACTTCCAGTCCGTCGACAAACGTTGGCACTGACGGACTGAAAGTCCGTCGTACTGGTTCAGCTCACCCCTAGTTTTATGGAGCGAAGGAGCACTGGTCAGTAAGCGAAAGCGGTCGTTTACTTGATTTTTGGCGATGGTGGGTTCACGTCATCCTGTTGCATTGATAGCCTTAATGGGGTTAGTCTGTCGTCTCATTGCGATTACGCAATGCCAGCTTCCAGCCCCCTTTTGTTTGAAGGTTCTTCATGCGGACCAATGCAATTTTTTCCGGGTTCTTGG
>JANOAI010000018.1:0-17012 GCA_031411055.1 Pirellulaceae bacterium | reverse complement strand
GAGTATCTTTAGTAACAGTTGCGCTCCCCTCGCTGCGCTCGACCCTCACGCAAGCGGGAGGGTGAAGATGTGTCGAGACCAATGCGCTGAGGCTGTGAGGTTATAGTAGCAGGCATACTCCGAGGCTGTGATTTTCTCAGTGTCGCCCGTCGCTCCGCGGCGGTAGCGTGCGTAACGAGACGATAGGGTTATCCGTTCCCCTATTCGTCTCGTGCTTAATAAAATCACGGCCTCTCCGTGTGCCGTTCATCCATGAAAAACCTACCGTGCACCGAATGGTCGTTCGATCAAAATTGGCGTTTTGCTTCGAACTCTGTTAGCAATCGTTCATACGCGGTTTCAATTTTACGAGCAAAGGCGGTTGCGTCGAAAAGGTCGGTCGTTAACAGCGATTGTTGAAGCTTGTCTCGAACACGGCGCATTTCATCAGGCTGACTCGCTAGCCGATGCGCGACTTCAAAATATTCTTGATGCGTATGGGTGATGAGTTCATTTAGCTTTAATGATTGAAGCAAACTACCAGCCACACGTGAGGCAAAGGTTTCGCCAGAAAGGGTGATCAAGGGCAAACCTACGCGAAGAGCGTCACCGGCAGTTGAATGCGAGTTGTAGGGAAAGGTATCCAAAAACAGATCGGCCAATCTTTGTCGAGCAATATGTTCATCTCGGTTGGCAATGCTTGGTGCAAAAACGAGTCGATAGTCAGGTATCAATCTCGATTCAAACTCCCGACAAAGATTTGATTGGATGCTCGGATGCATAGACTGCAACCAAATCACCGATTCTGTGTTTTCGCGGAGGAGACTCGCCCATACATCCACGATCTTCGGGTTTAGCTTGAAGGGACTATGGAATGCGCAAAACACAAAAGCCTTCTCTGGCAAACCAACGTCAAATCGCGATAACGATTTTTCGTTGACAGTAGATGCCTTTGATTGTGCAAGATAGCATCCGGGTAGATGAACAATCTTCTCGCGGTAGTCGGGTTGCTGGTCCATCGGGACGACATATTCGTCGCACAAAACGGCGTCGATGAAATCGGCTCCCATCGTCCCGGCATAACCAAGATAGCTCACCTGGATGGGTGCAGGTCGTCTCGCCAAAATGGCTGTTCGCGCGTTCTTTGTATGCCCTTGCAAGTCAACAAGAATATCTATTTGATCTTGCTTAATTTTTTCACTGGCTTCGGCTATCGTCGCGTTTTCAATATTACGAAAATGTTCAAAAGCCGACGTCTGCCGTTTCCGCATCGGCCCTCCATCATCGCTTCCGAATGAATAAGCGAAAATCTCAAAACGCATTCGATCGTGTTGCTCGATAAAATCAGCGATCGCAAAAGCAACAGGATGTGTTTTTAGATCGCCGGACAAATAGCCAACCCGAATTCGAGTGATTGAGTCTCGATGCTTTAATGAGGCAGTGTTCAGCGAAACAATTCGACCCATTGTTCCCGATACAAAGCTGCTAGCGACTTTGGCTTGTTGTTTGGCCGTCGTCGGAATCGGCAAACCCATAAAGGAATGGGGTGTAATCAGGCTTGCTTGCGAGACATGATCCGCATTCTCAACGCAAGCAACGAGCTGACGACTGAGCGTTTCGATATCGTCCCATTGGCAAAATTGTTGCTTCAAATGGATCAAGGCCGATAAAAGACTTGCCTGATCGGGATGGAGATTTAATCCTTGTTGATAAGCAAGAATTGCCTCCTCATTCCGCCCGAGAGATTGAAGGGAGAACGCATGATTGTAGATTGAGTCGAGGTAGTGTGGGTCTATTCGAAGCACCTGGTCAAATATCTGGATTGCGTCCTGAAATTGCTGCTGGCTGACAAGAACGGCGCCGATTTGGTTTAGTGTTTCAGGGTTGTCGGGATCAAGTTGCAACGCAATTTGAAACATAGACATGGCTTTCGAATATTCTCGCTGATTCAAATAGACGCCCCCAAGATTTCGGTAGGCAATCATCAAGTTCGGCAGTTTTTGAATCGCGATCCGATAGTTTTGGATCGCCGCGTCAACGAAGCCCATTTCCTTCAAAACGTTGGCGAAATCGTTGTGCGTTTGAGCCGATGATTCCGGCTGAGCAAGGGACTTCTGGTACATCTCAATGGCGGCAGAATAATTTCCCTCCCGGCGCAATCGATCAGCGATTTGACCATAGACAATCCCTAGATTTTTTTGAAACATCAATGAGTCAGGTTCAACCGATATGGCACGTTGAATCCAATGAAGAGCTTCGTCTGGATGGCCTTGTTGGCTAGCGATCACGCCAAGCAAGTGGAGGGCATCGGGATGGTTGGGGTTTTGCTGTAGAATTTGGCGGTACAACGGATCCGCTTCGTTCCACTTACCCGATTGGTGATATTGAACGGCGGCGGCTAAGATCTCAGGAATTGAAGTCGAAGAAGTCATCAATTGATTAATAGCGACAGAAGAAATCAGGCCATGGAAATCAGTCAATCGCTTGTTGAGCAAGCGAACCGCTATCACCAGCAAAACGACTGGCAGATGGCCGAAAAAATCTATCGCACCATTCTGACAAGCCATCCGGGTGATGCTCAAGTGTACAACAATTTGGGTGACGTGTTGCTGGCTCAATCGAAGCATAGTGAGTCGATTGCTTGTTATCGGAAAGCCATTCAACTTGCTCCGTCTCAAATAGAGACCTTCTACAATCTAGGGAATGCATTGGTCTTAGCCGGGCAATTTTCGGACGCCATCGAACCGTTGCGATACACCATCCAACGCTGGCCGACTCTTGAAGTGGCTTATGTTTCCCTGGGAACCGCCTATCGAGGCTTAAAGCAACCCGAATTCGAGGTCGCTGTTTACCGTGAAGCCATAAAGCAAAACCCGCAACACTTTGCAGCGTTCCACAATCTTGGCTCAGCGTTGAAGGACCTAGGCTCTTTGGCGGAGTCCGCTGAAGCATATCGACGCGCAATCGAACTCAATCCAGCGCACATCGATATCTACGTTGGACTGGGTGGTGTCTTGAATTTATCGCAACGATTTGCAGAGGCAATCGAGGTTTTTCATCAAGGGTTGCAACGGCAAGCGAACCACCAAGCGTTGCTCTTCAATATAGGCATTGCATATTTCTGTATTGGTGATTTTCGAAACGCCGTCGCGGCGCTCAAGCAATCTTACGCGTTGAATCCAGATGTTTCGGTTAGCTCGTTGGTTCAGGCGATGCAATTCGGCTGCGATTGGGATGGGATCGAGAAATATGCGCAAGAGGTCATCGAATTGGTGGAAAGCGATAAGCTCATCAACTTTAGTCACTTGATCGCGCCCTTCAGTTTTATCGGCTTGGCGGTCCCGACTACCCATCAACAACAACTACGATGCGCAGAACACTGGTCAGCCCAGTATGCGTCGTCGAAGTCTTTGGATTCCACGAAATTCCAACGAATGAAGCTCGATTCAAGTCATAACCCGCTATCGGGGCGACGACTGCGAATCGGCTACATTACAAGCGATTTTTGTACGCATGCCGTCGCCTTCATGATTGCTGAGCTCTTGGAAGCCCATGATCGCAGTTCATTCGAGATCTTCGGTTACTCAATTGGAATCGACGACCGAAGTAAAATTCGCGAGCGCCTCGTATCTTCATTTGACGTCTTTCGTGATCTCTATTCCTACTCGTATGCACAACAGACAGAGGTTATTGCTCATGATCAAATCGACATCTTGGTCGATCTACAAGGACACACGCGCGGCGCGCGAACACAGATTCTTGCAAATCGCCCAGCGCCGATTCAGGTAAGTTACTTGGGATTTCCGGGCACCATGGGGGCAGATTTCATCGACTACATTTTTGTCGATGATTTCGTTGTTCCAAAAGCCGAACAGGTCTTTTTCCGAGAGAAGCTCGTTCATTTGCCCGGAACCTATCAAGTCAATGATAACCGTCTTGCGATATCGTCGTCAGCCACGACACGTTCTGATTGGGGGCTTCCACAAGATGCGTTCGTTTTCTGTTCGTTCAACAACAGCTACAAAATCACGCCGCAGTTTTACGATCTTTGGATGGGGCTCCTTCGGGACAATCCGGAAAGCGTACTTTGGATGGCTGAAACGCATCCTTGGGCAAAAGAGAACTTGATTGAGCGTGCCCGACAACGTAGGGTTGATCCCAATCGAATCCTTTTTTCGCCGCAGGTTCCATTGCCCGAGCATGTAGAACGCCATCGTTTAGCCGACCTCACGCTGGATACGTATCCTTACAACGGGCACGCGACGACTAGTATTTCACTTCGAGCTGGTGTACCCGTGGTGAGCCTTGCAGGTTCGACGATGGCTTCACGAGTATCTGGTAGCTTGCTACATGCACTCGGACTGGATGAACTGATTGCGCAAAGCATCGATGACTATCGAACGATCGCCGATCGGATGGCAAAGAATCGAGAAGAACTTTCATCGGTCCGGAAAAAACTTCTTGGCAGTTCCTCCTATCAGGAAGTCTATTCTGGAAAAGTTTTCGCTCGCAAGATCGAGAATGCGTATCGGATGATGTGGCAAGCTTTCGTGGAGACATCTTCACTCTAAAATGTCGAGTTCGATCGTGACCCAGGCGAAGCTATTACTCGCTATCGATGAACACCGTCGCGGCAATCTCGACCTAGCGGAGAAATTGTACCGTGAAATCGTGTCGCAAAATCCGAATGAATCCGACGCTATTCATTTGCTTGGCGTCCTAGCCATTCAAGCGGAACAATTTCCAATGGCGATCGCCTTGATCGAACAAGCGATTGCAATGAATCCGAAAGCCGAGTACTACGGAAACCTTGGCGTAGCATTCGAAAAGATGGATCGATTGGAGGAATCACAACGCGCTTACGAAAAGGCCTTGGAAATCAAACCCGACTATGTCGAAGCTCTACTCAACCTAGGGATTGTACTTTCAAGGCGAAACGACTTCGCGAAGGCCATTGCGATCTACGTGACGGCCACACAGCTAGCTCCATACTCATTCGAAGCGTGGCATAACCTTGGAATTGCATATTCCGAAGCTGACAACGATCAGTCTGCCCTGTCCGCGTACGAACACGCAGTGCAACTAAATCCAATCAATTCGAATGTGTTTGCAAATATGGGGCTCGTTTTCGTCAAACAAGGGAAATTGGCGGACGCCAGAATTGCGTTCGAGAAAGCAGTGCAGCTTGATTCGAGTCATGTTCAAGCCAATAAACAGCTTGCAATTATTTTTAGATCGCAGCAACAGTATAGCGAAGCCATTCGTCACGCGAGACAGGCTCTCCTTTCCTCGAACGATGATCTCGAATGCAAGTTGCTGTTGATTGGTCTTCTTCAACAAACCCATGCTTGGGATGCGTTAACCGGGACTCTGAATCCTGGAGTGATCGCTGACCAGATGCTTGAAATGACAACTCGAACGTCCAAAAATTCCCATGAGACATCAGAAGCTTTCGGTATCCATCCTGCGTCCCAAATGCTTCCATTGGTTTCTCCTTTGAGCATCCTGTCGTTGCCATGCGAAGTCGCCCCTCATGTCAATCTTGCCTTCGCGAAGCGTTGGGCGGCGTCACAGTCATTAGGTCATAGGGCAGGTCGCAGGGTCCCAGCTAAAGCAAATGTACATCGCAAATTGCGAATCGGTTATCTATCAGCAGATTTTCGTGCGCATCCGGTCGGATATTGCCTTGCCGAATTGATCGAATCGCATGATCGAGATCGGTTCGAAGTATTCGCCTATTCGAATGGCCATGACGACGGAAGCGAAATTCGACAACGCTTGGTAAAGGCCTTTGATCAATGGAGAGAACTAAGTCATTTATCGGTTCAGGCGTCCGCCGAACAGATTCGTTCGGACGAGATCGATATTCTTGTCGATTTGCACGGCTACACCGAGGGTGCGCGCACGCCAATACTTTCTCTTCGACCTGCTCCCATTCAAGTCAACTATTTGGGGTTTCCGGGAACGATGGGGGCGAATTTTATCGACTACATTCTGGTCGACGAATACGTCTCGCCCAAAGAGAATCGGAATGTGTTTCAGGAGACGCCCATCTATTTGCCGGGTTGCTATTTGCCTCGCGATGGTCAGAGAAGCAATATATCGAGACAATGGAATCGATCCGAAGTAGCATTGCCAGAAGACGCTTTCGTGTTCTGTGCGTTCAGTTCTCCTCACAAGATGACTGCCGAGATTTTTGATTGTTGGCTTCGCATACTGTCACAGGTGCCAAAGAGCGTTTTATGGCTTCGTTGTTCGAGCGCCGATGCCGACAATCTTTTGCGCGCGAGAGCTCGACGAAGTGAACTGGATAGCAATCGATTGATTTTTGCTCCGATCGTTTCGATGCAGGAACACCTTGGCCGACAGCGACTTGCCGATCTCTTTTTGGATACGTTTCCGTATAACCAGCATTCTACGGCTCAGGACGCGTTGGCAATGGGGTTGCCACTGTTAACGATGTCTGGCTCGAATTTTCCATCACGTGTTGCCGGTAGTCTGTTAGCGAATTTAGATCTTCTTGATTTGATTTCGACAAACATTTCGGATTATGAAAAAAAAGCTGTCGATTATGCGCTCGATAGGGAGTATCAAAAGAGAGTTCGCGAGCGGCTGAAGGTTGCTCTCGACCATGGAAAATTGGCGAACGGAAAATCATCGGCTCAGAAAATCGAATTGGCCTTTTTGGAAATGGTGTCACGAATTCCAGCGAAAGTTACTTCCCCCTCAATGGTCGAGCGAGCTTTTCAGCTTCATGCCGCTCGGGATTACCCTGCAGCGGAATCGCTCTACAAAGAAATGCTGAACGGCGACGCGGACAACTCGGTGATTCTAGAGGGATTCGGGATTTTACTGGTGCAAACCAGCCGTCTTTCCGAGGGAATTGATTTCTTGAAGCGTGCCGTGGCTGCATCGCCGAAGGTTGCTCAACACCATTACAATCTTGCGCAAGCTTTGAAGGTCGATCACCAGCTCGATGAGGCTCTTCACGCTTGGCGGGGAGCAGTTACGCTCGATCCGAATTGCCTTGATGCATGGAACGAGCTTGTTCATGTCTACGTCAAGCGTCATCAATGGGAGGACGCCAAGATGGCGATCGAGAGTTCTCTCCGATTATCGCCTCATCAAACAGAAATTCGCTGTGACCTGGCCGACGTCTATTTGAGATTAGGACAACCTCAACACGGAATAGCCCGCTACCGGGAAATTCTGAAAGCCAATCCACACCATGTTCGTGCACTCAACAACTTAGCGAATGTCATGAAGATGGAAGGCTGTCTCGTCGAGTCGATGCAGCTCTACGAACGCGCGATTCAAAACAATCCGGACTCGCCGTTATTGTACTACAATCGCGCAAATGTACTGTGCCTTCTCGACCGTGTAGATGAGGGGCGGTTATCGTATCAACGCGCGATCGAGCTAGATCCAAAATACACAGACGCTTGGATCGGGCTCGGCGTAATGTTGCAACGGACCCAAGCATTATCCCAAGCCTATTCCTGCTTCGAGAGAGCTGTCGAACTTGCCCCTCAGAACATTATGGCTCTAGAAAAACTTATCGCGACGAAACAAATGCTGTGTCAATGGGATAAGCTTGATGCTCTCGAAGAAAAACTTTTCCAAATCATTGAATCCCGAGGGTTAGCTCCCTTCGAGCTTTTGCCACCGCAGTTCATGCTTGGACGCACAAAACCAACCTCGCGAGAACAGCAACGCGCAATTTCCGAGCACAATATTCGTTACTTACATCTGACTTTTGGAACGCCCGAGCCGCGATTTCGCGCAGGTAGACGCAAGCTATTCGATTCAGATGACCGTCATCGTCGTTTGAAGATTGGGTATCTTTCAAGCGATTTTCGAACGCATCCAGTGGGAATGGTGATCGCCCCGATCATCGAGCAACACGATCGTCAACGATTTGAGATTTTTTCCTATTCTTACGGGCCAGATGATGGGAGCGAGTACCGACAGCGTATTCAAGGTGGCTCCGACCATTTCACTGACATACGTTCATGGTCGGTCGAATCGTCGGTTCAAAAGATTGTCGATGATCGCATTGATATCTTGATTGATCTCCAGGGGCATACAGGAGACTCTCGCACAGAGATCTTGCTTCATCGCCCGGCACACATTCAAGCTCTCTATCTTGGTTTTGCGGGAACATCTGGAGCGAATTTCGTCGACTATCTCATTGCTGACGACTACGTTGTTCCACCGAGTCATCGACAAGCTTACAGCGAAAGCGTGATTTATCTTCCAGGTTGCTTTATGACCAATACGCTTCCCAAAGATCATTTGTCGTTTGCACCGTCTCGAACGTCACTCAATTTCCCAGAAGATGTTTTTATTTTCTGCGCTTTTCATGGGGCTGGTAAATTGAACGCGAAGATGATCGATGTTTGGGCCAAACTCCTAAAGCAGGTTTCCCATTCCGTACTTTGGCTACAGCATTTTCCGCTCGAAGCAGAGATGAACCTTCGGCGCGAGTTAGCGAATCGATATATTAGCGATGACCGACTGTTTTTTGCCAAACGGGTATCACATCCCCTTCACGTGGCCAGGCATAAGGTCGCTGACTTATTCCTCGACACGTTCCCCTACAATGCTCATTCTACAGCCTGCGAAGTCTTGAGTATGAATCTACCGATGGTGACACTCTCGGGAGAGACATTTGCCTCACGGGTTGCCGGAAGCGTTTTGCATACCTTGGGCTTGGACGAGCTGATTGCGAATTCGCATGACGAATATTTCCAGCTTGCTTATGGATTGGCGACGCAACCGGAGCAACTCAATCGGGTTCGCGAAACGCTCCGAAACGCTCTGATGACTACTGATCTCTTCGATCCAAGGGCCTTTGCGGGAAAAATCGAAGCTGCCTATATAACGATGTGGAATACTCTGATGGCTTCATCGTCACTGAACGAGCGTGGAGTTCAATCATGATCGAAGGAGTAATCACCGATGTTTTTCAATAAAATGCGTACGTGCCGAGTTATAAATTGATGCTTGAACTGGCTGTTCGAAAACATAACGAACGGAACTTTGAAGAAGCCGAACGGCTGTACTGCCAAATTCTTGCGGACGATGGGAATAATGCCGTAGCGCTTGAAGCTTACGGTGTCTTACTCGTACAAACGGCTCGAGTTACCGAAGGCATCGACTTTCTGAAGCGTGCAGTGAACGCGTCGCCGACTGTGGCCCAGCGACATTTCAACCTTGGACAAGCCTTTCGCTTAAACGATCAAATAGAACAAGCCATGGAGGCGTGGCAGTCCGCGATTCGCTTAGATCCAAATCTTCTGGACGCCTGGAATGAGATTGCTCAAGTCTCAATGGGATGGAAAAGTTGGGATGAAGCCAAGATAGCGTTGGAGCACTCGCTACGTCTTGCTCCTCACCAAATCGAAAGACAATGCGATTTGGCCGACGTGTGTTTCGAATTGTCGGATTTTGAGGCTGCAAAAATTCGCTACCAAAGTTTGTTGGCTTCGGTTCCAGACCATATTCGAGCGTTAAATAATTGTGCGAACATTTTCAAGGTGGAAGGATGTTTCGCAGAAGCAGCTCGGTTTTACGAACGAGCTATCCACTGTGACCCCAGCCACGCTTCCCTCCATTTCAATTTAGCCAACGTCTTAATTCCTTTGAATCTCGCCGAAAGAGCTTTCGTAGCTTATCAACGCGCCTTGGAATTAAATCCTCAGTATGTTGATGCGCTCGTCGGGCTGGGATCACTTTACAGCCGCACGCAAAATCACTCGCAATCGCTCGCGTGTTTTGAACGCGCCTATTCCCTCGACCCCAACAACATTACCGTCCTCGAAAACTTGATTAAAGCAAAGCAGACTCTTTGCATCTGGGAGGATCTTGATCGCCTAGAAGAAAAGGTTCTTCATTTGGCCATGGCAACCGAGACAGTTCACCCATCGAGGGTGCTGTCGCCGTTTTTCGCCCTCTCGCGAAGCAAACCTACGACACCAGAACAACAATTGTTTATCGCAAAACGCTATTGCGAACGGTTACAAAGAATGATGAGGGGTCCGAGTGCTCGTTTTCAAAACATCGACCCAAAAGTTCGATTAATCACCAGCTCGAATCGACGTCTGCGCATCGGCTATTTGACGGCTGATTTCAGGGCACATCCAGTCGGGATGGCCATGAGTCAAGTTATCGCCAACCACAATCGAGCGAACTTCGACGTCTTTGCGTATTCATTCGGACCGAACGATGGTAGTCCTTGGCGAATACAAATTGAAAAAGAAGCTAGCCGTTTTGTTGACATGGAGCGTTGGTCGATTGAGGCATCGGTAAATCGGGTTGTGGAAGATCGAATTGACATACTCATCGATCTTCAAGGACATATAGGAGACCCTCGTACCGAGATTTTGATTCATCGACCAGCGCCTATCCAAGCCCACTATCTTGGCTTTCCGGGGACATCCGGAGCGGATTTCATCGACTACGACATTGTTGACGAGTATGTCGTTCCGCGTGATCACCGCGAATCGTTCACGGAGAAGATGGTTTACCTTCCCGGTTGCTTGTTGACGAGCCATGCGCAAGCGATTGAAGCCGGATCGACTCTTGATCGAGCTTCGCTTGGATTTCTGGCAGGCGATTTCGTTTTTTGCGCATTTCACAGCGTATTCAAGCTGAATCCAACCATGGCTGATTTATGGGCAAAGCTGCTTCGCGAAACCCCGCGATCGATCCTGTGGCTACAGGAAGCCGATGTTATTGCGGTAGAGAATCTTCAGCGTGAGTTCGAAAGCCGAGGCATTGCTAGGGAACGACTTCGGTTCGCGCCGCGTGTATCATCCAGTCTTCATATCGCGCGGCAGAAGTTTGCCGACTTGTTCCTCGACGCGTTCCCCTACAACGCGCATACGACGGCCTGTGATACGCTTCGCATGAATTTGCCGATCGTCACGCTATCCGGTGAGACGATCGCTTCTCGAATCGCCGGTAGCGTGCTCCACTCGCTCGACTTAGACGAACTCATTACTCAGACGCATGACGATTATTTCCAAGTTGCCGTTCGACTTGCGACTCAACCGGATGTGTTGAAAGGTATTCGCGAAAAGCTAAGCCGATCGCTAGCGAAAACCGATCTCTATGATGGTTTGGCATTTGCTCGAAAGCTTGAGGCTGCTTACCAAGCCATGTGGCAGAACTACCGACAGGGGGATCCGCGTCGACATATCGATTTAACGTCGCCCGGCTCTTAAATGCAGAGATCGTTTTCCAAGCCAGCTAGCGACTCAGGCTCAAGCCTCTTGAGAGTTGCATTGTTTACGAGCGCTCGCTCGTTTCGCGAAATGGAGTCTTATGGTCAGGTATATTTTCAGTCTGGGATCAACTCAAGACATACGAGACGGTTTTTTCCACGGAGATAGAGTAGGCCATGCGCTAGAACTGGCGGTGCCCAGGAAGGAGACTCTAGCCATGGCTGGTCATCCGGTGCATTTATCGCACCCAAATCGAGTTCGGTGACAGGTTCGAATTTTTCGGTATTGATTCGAATGAGCTGTAGCAGCCCATGTTCGCCCAAGAGGACAATGTGACCATCAACCCATAGCCCAGTCGTGCGATCGTGATTGCGATGGGTCCATTTTACAGTCGCGTCATCGAGTCGGACGCATCGCAAATCAGCATCCGGCTCATTGCGTCCGCTGCAGCCGAAAAGGAAACCGTTGTCAAGAATCGGGGTTGCCCAATGTGCTCGCATTGCCTGATTGTGCTGTTGCTTTGAGTCAACCCAGACCGGTTTCAATTGCTTCCCATCGAACTCTACACAAGCAGCCCCTTTTTCGTACGTCTCGGAAACGAAGATTCGATTCCCATCGACGATGGGCCATGCGGCATTGACACTTTCCAAGATCGATGCCCGCCAGGGAAAGAACGCTTCTTTCGAACCATCGCGTGGATCGAAGACGAACAACCCTTCGCGAACTAATGTCACGCACCAAGGCTGTCCCTGGATTGTCGCGATGACGGGGGCCGAGTAGCTGGCTAGATAATTTCCCACTCGATAGAGTTCAGCTCCGGTCTGTTTGTTGAAGGCCACAATCGCAGAACCATTTGGCTCGACGAACTGGAGTCGTCCTGAGGGAACCATTTTCGACTTTTCCGGGCTACCACCAACCAATACGAGGATTTTGTCTTCGAAAACGCAGGGCGAAGAACCGACTCCGAAAAAATTCTGAATGACCCCGAACTTTTCACTGAGATTGGTCTTCCATAGCTCGCGTCCTTGGACAACTTCGATACATGCGAAATTCCCTGCAACACCGTAAACATAGACGCGATCATTGTCGACGACCGGTGAAGATCGCGGCCCCTTGTTGTACCCGTACATGTCTTCATACTCGACCGCTGACTCCCATTGCCAAAGCTCGGCTCCTGTTTCAGCGTTCATACACGAAAGACGCTCCCTGTTTCCAAATCGATCAAACTGAAACAATCGCCCGTGGCTAACGACGGCATTGCCGTACCCGATTCCGGTTGGTCGGCTCCAGCGAATGGCCAGTTTACTATTGCTCCAATCGGTCAGGATGCCGGTTTCCGGGGAGCGGCTATCCGAGTTTGGGCCAAGCATTCGCGGCCAATCCTCCCCTTTCGACCTTGTCCACAAGGACGGAACCGACGATGATTCGGCGAAGAGAAAATCGCACGTGACCGTGAAGGCAAGGACTTTGATCGTCACCAATAGCGACAAAAACAATGCGTATCGAATGTTCATGATCACAATAATCCCATGAAAGATTTGCCAATACAACCTGGTTTGTTGATTCCGGCTCGCGAGTTGGAAGTTCTGGTCGCGCGCAGTAGCGGACCGGGCGGACAGAACGTGAACAAAGTAAGTTCGAAAGTCACGATTAAGTGGGCACTTCACGAAAGTCAAATTCTTTCCCCCTTCGTGGCTGAACGCTTGAGAAAATTGGCCGGTAGTCGGCTCAACGACGACGGGACGATTCAGATTACCAGCCAGGAGCATCGGGACCAGCCAGCGAATTATCAGGCTTGCGCGACAAAATTGAGGCTTCTTATCCTCCAGGCTCTCCATCCACCCAAGCCTCGAAAGGCGACTCGTCCGACGCTGGGTTCGAAGCAGCGTCGGCTGAATGATAAGTCGATCACGAGTCAACGCAAGGCAGGGCGACGCAATTCGGGCTGGGATTGACACCTCGCTTCGACAAGTTTGACAAGCTGATAGAATGTGAGCGATTCATTCGTTTTATATCGAGGTTGCCGTGTTCATGATTCGTTTTTGCCGACTGATAGCGATTTGCTTTCTTGTTTTCACGCTTCACCTTTTCGTGGGTTGCAAGCCATCCAACGACACGACTGCCGACGCTCGGCATTCGAATAGCGGACGCGATAAGGTGACGCTGGTGCTCAACTGGTATCCCGAAGCCGAACATGGCGGCTTCTACGCGGCGCTCGTCCACGGCATTTTCGAAAAGTATGGCTTAGACGTTGAAGTCCGGCCGGGCGGAAAAACGACGATCGTCCCTCAAGAATTGACACTGGGTCGAATTCAGTTCGGGATCGGCAACGCGGACGACGTGTTGATGGCGCGCGAGCAAGATGCACCGCTCGTTGCTCTGATGGCTCCGATGCAAAATGGCCCCCGTTGCATCATGGTTCGCGAAGATTCCGGAATCAACTCGTTCACCGATCTCAAAAATATTACCTTGCAGATTGATCCTTCCAGACCATATGTTCCATTCATGAAGAATCAAGGTTTGCTGCAAGAAAACGTTACGAACGTTCCGTACTTTGGAGCGGTTGCTCAGTTAGTTTCGGACCCACGCACAGCGCAACAAGCCTACAACTTTAGTGAGCCATTTTTAGCGGAACAACAAGGAGTCAAGGTTCGAAATCTGATGATGTCAGAAATCGGCTACAACCCGTACGCAAGCGTTTTGATTGCGACCGAATCGTATATTCAGAAGAATCCAGATTTGACGAAACGAATGGTAAAAGCTTGTGTCGAGGGTTGGGCCAAGTATCTCGAAGATGGTGCAGAAACCAATGCCTATATTCTTAAGCAGAATCCTGAAGGGATCACCGGCGAGGCATTAACGTACGGTGTTGAAAAATTGAAGGTGCTTTGTTTGCCAACCGGATTTGATTCGGCGAAGCTGGGAACAATGTCGAATGATCGTTGGGAAACGCTCGCCAAACAACTTCGCGAGCTCAAAATGATTTCCGCAAAAGTCGACGCTCAGAAAGCCTTTTCGGTCGACTATCTACCTTGATTCCGTTGGTGTGCTAGAGCTTCTCGGGATTCTTTTCCACGCAATAAAGATATTCATAGGATCTCAAAAAGAGCTGACCACGATCCACCGCCGGTGTCGCGTTGAAAGTGCTCGAATCCGATTCAAAGCGGTTGTGTGCCAGGACTTTCATATCGCTTGTCGAATCCAGTACCACCAGCCCGCCCCAGCGCGATTGGATAAAAACTTTGCCATTGATCTGAATCGGCGAAGCGTAAACGGGACGCCCGCCGCCGAGATCGGGTCCGCGGCTTTTTTGAAGCTGACTTCCATTCGCAGCGTCGATGCAGTTGTACATCCCTTTGTCGTCGATCCAGAAAAACTTGCCGTCGTTGAGAACTGGCGTCGGAACGTACGACGTGCTCTTGCTTTTCCAAACGACATGCGATTTCGTAACATCTCCGTCACCACCTGCTCGCACGGCGATACTGCCAGATGATTGATAACCCCCGAAGGCATAGACCGTCGTGCCGTCGATAATGACACTCGGCGAAAGGTTTCCGGTCATGGTCGTTTCGGCATACCAAGCCAGTTTTCCGGTGCGGGGATTGAGCCCCCAAATCTCACTTGGAACTGCGACGACGAGATCATCGCGATTGTCGTTAACTCTACAGATGGCTGGAGTGCTATAACATTGCTCGAGCGATGCTGCGGGAGCTTTCCACACGATTTTTCCCGTCAACTTTTCAATACCATACAGCGTTTCGCTTTCTTCCGAGGCGTTCACGATCAGCAAATCATCGTAGAGAATCAAGCTCGATCCACTTCCCCATTGCCGATTTCCTGACTCGGTGCCGACGGACAGCTTCCATTTTTCGTTCCCGTCTAAGTCGAAAGCGATAACGCCTGATTTACCGAGGAACATAAAAACAAACTCGCCATCTGTCGTTCCGGTGTTGGTTGCGTATCCATGTTCGGGAACACCCATACCCTGGTATCGGTCTTCTGGTTGCGACGCGTCGAAGCTCTTTTCCCAAACGATCTTCCCATTGTCGCGATCGACGCAAACGACTTGCCGTTTCAAATCTTGAGGGCTCCCTTGGTTACGATCTTGCCCGTATCCCGAATAGGAAGTCAGATAAACATACTTCTCGGTGAGGATCGGGCTGGAGGAACCAGCGCCCGGTAGTTTGCATTTCCAACGCAAATTCTGAGTGTCACTCCATTCAGTTGGAACACTACTGTCTGTACTTATTCCGGTGCCATTCGGACCGCGGAAACGATTCCAAGCAACGAGATCCGCTTTCGCACTGGTCATGGCCGTGCCGTTTGTACCTTCCGACGCCGAAACATCTGGAGTTTCATAGCTTGGACGCTGCTCAGCGGAAAACCTTGATCGATGTCTCCTTGGTCCCAAGAAAACGAAAACTGCTAGTCCGCAAAGAATTGCTGTCGTTGCGCAGACCACGACCAGTCGATACCGTTTCATGTTTCTTCTCCCAGGTTCCAGCGCCCAAAAAAGCCATACATAGCCCACTTTCAGCCCTAAGTGTTGCAGATCGCACCTTAAGCTTGCATGAAGAAGTCAGAACAATTCGGGATTTTTTACAATCGCGATCACTGTGCGTCGAAGTCCGATTTTGCTTAGTTCATTCTTCGTTTTTGTTCGATGAGAGTGTTCGAAGGGACTTTAACATCCCAAACGAGCCCAAGCTTTTCGAGAATGCGGATGACATTCCAGGTCGGATCATACTCCCACCAGGAAAAGCCAACTTTGGCACTGGCGGGAAATGCATGGTGATTGTTATGCCAACCATCACCCAAGAAGATGATGGCCACAAACCAATGGTTCGTGCTGCTATCGTTACTTTGAAACGTACGATAGCCGAATCGATGACAGATTGTCACGATTCCCCACCATAACGCATGTTGATCTAGGAACATTCGAACCAATCCGCCCCACAAGAACCCGGTCCAGGCACCAACGTAGGTCTGACTCAATAAACCGCCGATTGCAGCCGGGATCGCCAATCCCACCAGCACCCAAAACACATACCAACGATCGATCCCACGAATGGTTCGATCATTGAGCAAATCTTTGGTGAAATGGGTTGCATAAGCTGCTGTGCATTCAGGCTCAAACATCCAGCCGATATGCGAGTGCCATCCGCCAAGGAGAACACCTTTCCAACCTTCGCCATGGAGATTCGGTGAATGTGGGTCGCCTTGATGGTCGCTGTATTGATGATGTCGCCGATGGATCGCAACCCACCAGATCGGCTGACCATGGCCAGCGATACATCCCGAGATGATAAAAAATGCCCGCAGCCAATCGCTTGCCTTGAGAGCTCGATGGGTCAGATAGCGATGATAGCCTAGTTCAATCCCTAGAACTGCCCAGAGATACATCCCGACTAACAAACCAACATCGACGAGCGAGATTCCATAATTCCACCAGGTCCCGGCCGCAATCAGGCAACCGAGTACAGGCAAAACAAGCGTTAAGAGAGCGACGACTTGATAAGAAAAACCGCCCGACGCTATCGGTAATTTGGCTAGGGATTCAAAGTCTTTGACGTCGGCATGCACGTCTTTACACTCGTCTCCGATCGGTTGTGTAATCGTTTTTTCTACCTTCGACATAAATCCGCTACTCAACACATGTACAGCCGAAGTTTAGTTGATCGGCCTGGGGAACGCAAAAGATATCTTAGGCTTTGTTTCTAAACGAGCTTTCACGTAGCTGCGTCTCTCCGAGACGCAGATGATTCGCGTCTCGGAGAGACGCGACTACGTGTTTAGAAACAAAGC
>JANOAI010000017.1:0-3926 GCA_031411055.1 Pirellulaceae bacterium | reverse complement strand
GGTGCGGGTAAATCGGCTCGTTCAGAGGGAGAAACCAGACGGCTGGTTTGCCTGCATCGCGGTACTGTTGGTCTAGCGAGTTCAAAACCTCTTTCGTAGATTTCGCTGGGCCAAGGAGCCGTTCGACCTCAGGAGCAATTGGTGTAAGTGAACCCGTTGATGTCGTCGCGTCTTCGATAAGTTCATCGATCTTTTCCGCCGAAACGTTTGCTGCGACGAGCATGCTCCGATACTGACTTAAAGCTGGCTTCCAATACGGATGTTCGACACGGTTTTGCTTTCCAAAAAGTTGGTAGTTTGAGAGAGCCCGTCGCAATAGAGGGATGGCTATCTCCAGTCGTTGGGTGTTTCGCAAGATGGAGACCAATGACCAAGTTTTTGAAGCGACATCCGGATGTTCTTTCCCATAAGATTCTTCATCGATAACGAGTGCCCGGCGAAGCAACGGCTCCGCATCCTCAATTCGTTCCGTATCTTTGAGCAAGAATGCCAAGTTGTTGAGATCGCGCGACGTATTGGTATGCTTGTCGCCGTATGACTTTAGGTCGATTGCCAGTGCGCGGCGAATAAGCGGTTCAGCCGCGTGAACTCGAGTTGTAGCTTTGAACAATCCCGCAAGGTTAATAAGGCTATCCGCAACGTCGGGATGATCGGCTCCATACGATATCTCGTTGATCGTAAGGACACGGCGCATCAGCTTTTCTGCCTCAGCCAAACGGTCCGTCTTCAAGAGCAACAATGCTAAGTTGCTGAGTCGGATAGCGACTTTTGGGTTTTCATCACCATGAAAACGCTCATCGATGGCAAGTGCTCGGCGCATCAGCGGCTCTGCCTCATCGAGACGGTTCGTATCCTGGAGAAGCTGAGCCAAGTTGTTGAGATCGCGGGCAATGTCTGGATGATCCGCGCGGTAAGACTCCTCGTCAATGGATAGCGCGCGGCGCATCAGGGGCTCGGCTTCAGCGAGACGGCTCGAGATTTTGAGCAACCACCCGAGATTGCTGAGGAGGATTGCGATATCGTGGTGCTCCGCACCCTTGGATTGCTCGACAATCGTCAGCGAGCGACGCATGAATGACTCGGCCTCCGTGAGTCTATTTGTATCCTGAAGCAACTGTGCCAAATTGCTCATCAACACGGCACTATCGGATTTCGAATCTTCGTTTGAAGGAGATTGCTCAATGATTGAAAGCGCTCGACGAAAGAGACCCTCAGCCTCCCCAAGACGGTTCGTTGCCTGCAGAAATTGCGCTAGATTATTCAGGTCACGAGTAGTTTTTCGATGATCAACGCCATACAACCGCTCGACTGCGGCCAGTGATTGACGAAAGTACTGTTCGGCCTCTGCCGAACGATTAGTGGCCTGAAACACTTGCGCGAGTTGGCTTCGAGCAACGGATTCCTCGAGCTCGGTACTAGCCACCTTCAGCGTCGCACGGAGATTTACCTCAGCCTCCGGAAAGCGAGCCAGCTTAAGATACAAAAGGCCAAGCGAATTTCGCGCCTCAAACCAATCTAATGCAAGCTCTGCGATTTGTTCGCGTAGCTTTAAAGCGGGTTCCCATTGCAGTTTGGATTCCAGAAGCTCAGCTTCGAGGATTAAGGCCTTAAGACTCTTGTTTCGCAGCTCCTTTTCTGAATCGGCTTGGGCTTGAGAAACGTTGGCCTGTTCGGCGTGGCGGCGAGCGTCATCTAGCGTTGATTCTCGGCGGCTCTCCAAATAGGCCAACGCTTCATCGGTCCCTTCCTTCTGCAAGATGTCGGCAGCGCGTTGGAAGACCGGGCTGGCACCTTCCTTGAGTCCTTCTTGAATCAATTTGATCAAGTCTTCGACTCGGCCTAAGGCCAAATCACGTTCCTTCTCGATCTCGGCGATCAGACGACCGCGGCCAGGTTGGTCGGGCAAGACGCTGATCTTCGCTTCGCTCGTCGTCTTAATTTCCTTGCGAATCCGCTCGGCCAGGACGCTCGGGTTGGTTAGTTC
Source organism: Pirellulaceae bacterium (assembly GCA_031411055.1). Lineage (GTDB taxonomy): Bacteria > Planctomycetota > Planctomycetia > Pirellulales > Pirellulaceae > JAIYDQ01. Next base: position 1,942 of record JANOAI010000017.1, on the reverse strand, counting down.
TCTGACCGCCGTTTCGATGACACCCTTCAGTTCTTCCGCGGTCTTTTTACCGCTGTCTACGATTTGTTCTGCGGTCTTCTTCTGACCTTCGCTGATCAGTGTCAACAGATTCTGCACGCCGCCGCTCAGCCAAGCGATACCTATCACGATGACAACTAGCCCGACCGAAACGCCAATCATCCAATTGCGAAAGCCACGACGCAGTTTATCAAGCTCGTCCTTGAGTCGTCGGACGGCCAGTTCCGTTTCGGATTGGCTTTGAATGGAATAATAGATGTGACCGGTCGCTTGCACCGAGGCTCGATAGTCGCGCTGGAGCTGCCGCCGCTGCTGGGAATCGACTCGGGCGGCATCGCTGTCATCCATCGCCGGATCGAGAAGATCGGGACTTGTATCGCGATGTAAATCGTTCGACGCGATTAAATAGTAAACTTTCTTACCAATGGAACGCGCATAAAGCGCTTCGTACTGCGTGTACGAAATGCGGCCGAAATTCTCGTCATGCGTCGGTGGCTCGGCACCGTAAGCATCGCCGACGATTTGAAGGACCGCTGAGCAGCTATCGATCTTGCTGCGCAGCATAGCTCGGATATCTTCGCCGCTGGTATCGAAAATGTCTTGCCAGATGGGTTCGTAGCCCAACGCTACCAACGTATTGGCCACAAGCTGCCGAGCCGATTTGAGCTCTCTCGTCACTGCCGAAATGAAGATGCGAGGTTTCATGGTGGGAAATTGGGAAACGACCGTGTGTTTAGGTTCCGCCTATAGCCTAATTCGACTGTCCTAAATGTAACCAACGTGGATCTTTTCAACCTCAACACGACGCGCTAACTATTGGCTTCCTGGGGATTTCGATCGCCAAGCCACTCGCTGGCGCGTCGTGCTGAGTCATTATCGAACTCACCCATTGTAGCACTATTCGATCTCTCACAAACGATGACGAATTTCATGCAACGAACCGGCAACGAAAAAACTTGCTTCGGAGCGTTTCTCCCTAAACTGGTGCGGCCTGGATGTAATCCCTTGGACCGTTCTTGCTGAGTGGACTACGTAACCCCTTTGTTCGCACGACGCGAATACCAGTTGGTAACCTCGCCAAGTAAAACCGTTTCCGTTTCAACGAGCAAGCGATCGAACTCAGGTCCCGATGCGGCTTGCACCAGAAAAGGCCGCTGCCTCCTAAGAAAGGCGAGTGTTTCCTCAAAGGTCTCGACGCGAGCTTCACAGTCGACGGCACCTGCCCATGATAAGCCTCCCACCGCCAACACGGGCAATGTGACGGCTAAGGTCCCAAGAATGGCGAGAAATAAATCGCCTTCGAAATGGTTCCACACAAGAAAACCCTTGGTCATAGTCGCAGCCATCGCCAAGATCGAGCAAGACGTAAAGGCAAACTGGCAAATGATCAACAAGCGTCTATCTTTCCGTAGAGCTTTCTCGAAGAAGTGAAACTGACCATTGGTGGGGTCGTCAAACCTTTTGAGAATGTATTGATCGCGATGCGGTTGCCAAGGAAGTGTTCGTTGAGACCACGTTGCATGAAGATGCAAGATGCTTAGTGTTCTCAGGAATGGTCGATAGGCACTTGGAAGTGGCAGTCGGAAGAGATGTTCGAGGTAGAGGTGGCGGTTCCCAATTGCTTGCATCGACCGCACTAGTTCTCTAACAACGCGTGCGATGGCCCATTCTTGAACTGCGTGAGAATAGTGAAGCAATTGGTGGACTCGAAACCCTGCCGCTAATAACAACAGTTCGACCATGAGTAATCCCAAGACGATCCAATGCGACACGCTTTCGTCGCCAGAATGTGTCGTCGTTTGATCGACCATCGGATTCGAGTGAATCGAGAGGGCAATTAGGGCTAACACAGTGGCGGCGATGTGCGTCAAGATAATCAAACCTGCTGCACGCCTGAAGAGTCGTTGTTTACCTTTGGCTTGAT
>JANOAI010000016.1:0-7610 GCA_031411055.1 Pirellulaceae bacterium | reverse complement strand
GGGCCGGGCTAAAACGCGTTTTGGGCTCGTTTGATTTGACGATGCTTGGTATCGGGGCGATTATTGGTACCGGTATTTTTGTTTTGACCGGGACTGCGGCGGCAGGGACTGATGGCCGACTTGGTGCTGGGCCGGGCATTGTTCTTTCGTTCGCCGTAACGGCGGTGGCCTGTGGTTTCGCCGCATTATGTTATGCCGAGTTTGCTTCGATGATTCCCGTTTCCGGGAGTGCCTACACATATGCCTATGCTTCGTTTGGCGAGCTGATGGCATGGATCATCGGCTGGGACCTTGTGCTTGAGTATGCAGTTGGCAACGTCGCAATTGCCATCGGCTGGTCAGGATATTTCCTCACGCTCCTAGAGTACTTTCATGTCCCAATTCCGGCATGGCTTTGTGTCGATCCGATGAGTTATCAGCACATTATGGGAGTATTGGCCGGGGGAGATGCAACGGCCATCGGAAAGCTCAATCAGGATTTAGTGGAGCTCGTTCAAGCGGCAAGCAAAACTGCACCACGAATCGGCTCGTGGGCGATTTGTATCAACCTGCCCGCAATGCTAATCGTTTTGGCCATTACCGCATTGCTGTACCGTGGGATCAAAGATAGTGCTCGGGTCAACACCGTTTTCGTGTTCATCAAGTTCGCGATGATTGCGTTGTTTCTTTATGTCGGGATTCAGCACGTGGATTTCGAGAAGCACTGGACACCCTTTATGCCCAATGGTTGGAACGGGGTTATGACTGGGGCTGCTGTAATCTTTTTTGCATACATCGGATTCGATTCCATTTCAACGGCGGCTGAAGAAGCCAAGTCTCCTCAGCGCACACTGCCTATAGCCATTATTGGTTCGCTCGCTGTTTGTACGTTGCTCTACGTTCTTGTCGCGACCGTCTTGACGGGAATGGTCCCAATCAACGTTTTGGCTACGAAGGAGCCGGTGGCCGATGCATTGAAGTCTGTGGGTGCGAACGGGATTGCAAGCGTGATTTCGCTCGGCGCTGTCTTTTCAATCGCCAGCGTATTGCTTGTGATGCAGCTAGGCCAAACTCGAGTCTTTTTCGCGATGAGCCGCGACGGGTTACTACCATCGATAATGTCCCGCGTGCACCCACGCTTTGGTTCGCCCCATATGAGCACCGTTTTCACCGGTCTGATTGTATCCTTGTTTGCTGGCTTCATAGATATCAACGTGGCAGCTGATCTTTGCAATATTGGAACGCTGTTTGCATTTATTTTGGTAGCGATCGGCATCATGATTTTGCGAGTTCGTTCGCCGGAAACGCATCGCGGATTTCGGACTCCACTCGTTTGGGTGTCGGCACCACTTTGTGTCGTAACTTGTGCTGCTTTGATGTATTACCTGTCGATGGCGACGTGGATTCGTTTTGGCGTTTGGCTTGTTTTAGGATTAGTCGTCTATTTCTTGTACGGGATCCATCACAGCCGAATTGGCAAGGAAGTCAAGCCTGCTTCTGAATAAGTGAGAGAACGGCTAGGATGATCGCTGAATGAACATCAAAACACGATTTTTCGCTCTATTCTTTTCGACCTAGACCTTGTTTGCGTTTGAGCCGTCCGTTGTCAACCAATTCCAGTTTGAATCAGAAAACGCCCGTCCCTCCGTCGAGAAACATTGACGATGAATGGTCGCTAACGCCTAACGCTCGACGGATGGGCGATATGGTCAAGTATTCACTGCTCTTGGTGGTGACAATTGCTACTTACTTTCTGCTTCGATGGAAGTTCCAGGAGCTTGGTCTTACCTGGGACGACATCAAGATGTCGTTATCCAAGGTTTCAAATCTTAGTATCGTCGTCGCTGTTTGTATCACGGCTGCGAACTTTGTGTTGCTGACGGGGTACGATCTCATAGCCGTTCGCTATCTTAAGAAAGATCTTCCCATTCGACGTGTTATGACTGGGGCGGTCATTGGATACGCTTTGTCGAACGTCTTAGGTTGGCTAGTCGGAGGAAATGCGATTCGATATCGCCTCTACTCCAAGTGGGGCTTCAACTTGGTCGAGATTGTGGCTTTCATTTCGATCCTTTCGATCACATTCTGGCTTGGGCTTTTTTTGCTTGCCGGTTTAGCATTCGTGGCGTTGCCGGTCCATCTCCCAGAGCAGTACGCATCGAGTATTCCGGTTCAGCCCCACGTCCTGGGTTGGATTTTCTTGGGAATGGTTGGACTGTATTTGGCTGCCTCAGCCTTCATACGCAAACCCATTCGCTGGAAAGACAGTGTCTTTACGTTACCTCCTTTCAAACTATCGCTGATGCAGCTTGTTGTATCGGCTGGCGACTTTGCGTTGGCGTCGCTGGTTCTTTATGTGCTCTTGCCACAATCCGTCCGGGGAGCCGAAATCAACTTTAGTACAATCATGGTTGCTTATTTGGCAGCCATGATCGTCGCCGTAAACGTCCATATTCCCGGGGGGCTCGGAGTTCTGGAAGCCACGATTCTTTTTCTCATGCCCAAGGAAGCAGCGGCAGAAGTAACCGCGGCCTTGATTATGTTCCGCATTATTTATTACTTCCTCCCAGCGATTATCGCTTTGGGATTGTACTTCTATATCGAACTTACGACCGAAAAAAAGGTAGCAAAGCCGAGCTAGGTCGTGGTCATTCGACGATGGCTGGTCGTCTATTGCCCTGCATCGGTTGCAATGGGCCGCGTTTGGAAGCTCGACTGTGAACTAGGCATCAGATACTCGACACGAAGTTGGTCGATTAAGACCCGAGTAGCTCCCCGAATTTCAAGATGCATTCGCACACCGTCGGGTTGCGTTTGGAAGCGGTAGAGATTGATATGTTGCCAAGTCGATGCGTCACCAGTTTGAGGGCTAATGAGTTGGCCGAGGGCTGGGCCTCCTTCCTCGTCATATACGAGCAAGCCAGCTTGTGGATCGATGCCTCCGCCAATGACTCGTACCAAGCCTTCGCAGTGAACGAGCGATTGGTTCGGAACATCAATCTTAGGGCTACTCATGTGAAGCGATGCACCCGCATAGCCGCCGGGGATCGGATTGCGATCGATTGAGCTGGCATCGATTTGCAAGGCTCCTGATCGATCTGGACCAGCTTCGCTTGCGATGGAAGCTTGGCTTTGGACACGATCTTCGAGCCGACGATCAATCGTCCAACCTTCGGCCACCATTCGATTGAGGTCTTCGCAATCTCCTTGTGGAACCGGTCGCGGTTCCCACGTCCGATTGCGAATGATGCGATCAAGCTCCCAATGTAGAGGTAGACTCAGGCGTGATGCAATCAGCGGACTCGAATTGGTGGACGAAAATCGGATACGTGCCCTGTGCCAAGATTGATGAATGACTTGATCTGCCATCGAAGCAGCCGCATCGGCATTCGCAACGGCTCGAATTGCGTCTCCGCGCGTTAGGAACTGTTCGGCACCTCGCAAACTCGATTCCGATAGTCGCACTTGAGCCCATGCCGGATCGCGTTCGGCAACCTGCTCGGCCACCAGCGTCATCTGAGCAAGCTGCAATGATTGATTGGCGATTGCTATTCGAGATTCTGTAATTTGAGGCGAAATTTCAGCGAGGGTCGTTTGAAGATATCGAATGGCACGCGGGTCTTCGGTGGCAACCAGAAGTTCGGTCGTGCTAGGGTTTGGAATCTCTACGTTCCATCCGTCAGGCGAAGGTTTGGCAACCAAGGACTCGAGTCGACCTCGACTAATGCGATAAATTTGTGCCGTCTGTTGAGTTCTCGCGAGCTTGACCGACAGCATCGGCAAGTTGGTTGATGGAACGACGAGTTGGTCCGAATCGCCTCGGACGAGCAACATGATCAATTGTGAACGCGGCATCGCAATGCGATAACCGACGTACCCCGTTTTCACGTCGACGGCTATCTTCGTGGCCGGCTCGCCACTTTGAAGCCACGGTGAAAGTAGGCGGATTTCGGCGTTGAGGGCTTGCAAACTCTCGATGCGGGCTTGATTGGACTGATCGTCCGAGTCCAACGGCGAAAGTGAACGAAAATACCAGCCGCGCGCTCCATGCCCGATGCTTCGCAAAAGCTGCAATCGAGCTTGTCCCAGGTCGTAGGCTTGTATCATTCCAGCATTGGAGCCGATGGCTTGTGCGATACTGTCCCTTTGCTGTCGCCACGTAGCAATCGGTTCGAGCATCAACGAAGTGATAGGAAGCGTTCGACCGCGAAGATTTTGAACTTCTTGTTTTAGAAGAAGTTCAGCTTCATCGTGATCGCGAATTGTCGTCGGCAAAGGGACGGGGACCGCCACCAAATCAGCTAACCGCGCATACGGTCCGTAGGCTTCCATCGGTTCCACCAACGTTGGCTTGCGAAGCGCGTTTGGTAACCGATTCAAACGTATGGTCGACTCACGGGCAGCTTCGAGATGAGAGTGATCAAGCGCCCATCCAAGGCTCCAGCCTTGGATAGCTTCCCACGCGGGGAGTTCTAACTCGGATGGGAGCAGCGCTGGTGGTGGCGCGATCACGGCCAAACGAAGTCGTGCGGCTTCATTGAGAAGTTGCACTGGCGGAGCTTGATCAACAATTAATCCGTTGATGCCTATGGAAGCAAGCCAATCCAGACTCTCGCCACGATACTGAAACCAGCGAGGAACGGACGCACGAAGGTCGCGTGCACGGGCCGCGATCGTTTCCGAGAGCTCTTGATCGGGTTCCGCGGAGCCGACGGAAGCGAGAACATCAGGCCGTTGGGATCGATTCGTTTCAACAGGTACGATGCCGTCAATACTCAGGTCATCGATTTGAAGCTTCGTGTTTCCCGGACCGTTATAGACGTCAAGAACGACAGCATCAACGTAAGCCTCACGAAGGTCGACGGTCGGACCATACTGCGCTTTCAGTACACGATGCTGGGCGTCAAGCAGTTCGACCGAATTTCGAACTTCGAGTTGCGACCATGCTCCGCCACCCGTGCTTGGAATCCCAAACAGGAGGGTTGTAAGCGGCTCATGTGTCGCCGGGTGAGCTGTACGAGGAAAGACGACGCGCAAGGCAGGACGTAATCCACTCACTGCTGACCTCACCCAAAAACTACATTGCAATTCATCGATTACGGCAAGTCGTTCGTTGAGAGGGTAAACGAGATGAATGTAGGTCCCTTGAAGTCCAGACGTGACCTCGATCATTTCGGAAGCGTTGCCGGAATGAGGAACGGTCTGGGTGCGTTGGTTTTGAACGACGCGCGAACCCGCATCATCGCGCCAAAGCCGCCATCGCGTCGCTCCGGATTCAAAATCATCGCGCCATTGAGCAGCACATCGCGCAGCGGGGACGAGCGAAAAAATCAGTGCAACAAGCCAAATCGTCTTCGATGGCAAGTTAAACCTTGACCGTGAAAGTGTCTGTTCGCAGGTCTTGAGAAAAAACATAAAAAATGTTGAAAATCGTCAACGTCCTGTGGCGTTCTTGCAACATCCCGGCGTGACTTGGAGTTTTCATTGCTAAGTCCTTTTTGTAGCAGGATTTACGGCTAAAACGCTAGGTTGATCCTGTCGTAAAATTGCAACAATCCGTAGGGGCTGCGGAATCTTTCAGGAATAAAGCGATTGTCCTAAGTCGTTGACTTTCAATCATTTAGCGTGCATTGTGTTGGTGTGGATCGACGTGCGGCACGGTGGCTGCTTTTAGTGAAGGTATCGAAAACAATCACCGTTTCTTCCACTTCCCTGGAGCAATAAACATGAGCGCCGCAGCACGATCCACTGAGCAAGTTACGAACGATACTCCAGTGGAACTCGTCGAACTACAACGAGCTATCGACGCGCTTCCAGCTCCACAGAGACTTACCCTCTTACCGTCGTTCCAACGCGTTGTTGAAAGCACCAATCGTCGTCGCAAGATCCTTCAGTTAGTCCAAGAAGCCCTCGGTCAATTGCGACTTGATATGAAGTATTTGGTCTTTGATTTGGAAGCCACTCGTCGTGAACGCGATACCTATCGGCAACAGATCCGAGAATGGACTGGAGAATCCGAAGGTACCGATAGCAGCAACGATCAGCCAAGCGAATAATAGAACCTCCTCTGGGCTCCCTCGATTCCTGGTAGTAGTTTGAAATGGGTTTCGCCAAGCCAATTTCAGATCAATAGAATCGTAGCGGAAGCCTTCGAACCCGGGCGATGATGCCACAGACTGACGCAGCTGTGCCATCATCGCCCGGTTCTTTTTTACCTCGATTCGTATCGAATAAGGTATCGCCCATCTGATTGAGCGAGTGACTACAATGGAGATTACTCGACTTACGCCTTAACGCCTTCCATTTGGATTTTCGGGGTCATGGAATTTACTACCCAGTCGCTGGCTCAACGACTTACCGACTTCGGTCTCGCGACGACAACCCAGCTGGATAGTGTTTGGACTGAAATGACGGGCAACAAGTCCGACTTAGACGATTTCAAAACGCTTTTGCTTCGTAAGGGAGTGGTCACCAACTATCAACTGGATCGGGTACTTACCGGAGAAAGACTTGGTTTTTTCTACGGTCCCTACAAAGTCCTCTACATGATTGGAGCCGGGACCTTTGCCCGCGTCTTTCGGGCCGTTCATACGGAATCAAAGCGAGGGGTCGCGATTAAGGTACTGCGGCGACGACATCGTGAACAAGTTGCGGAAGTCGAGCAATTCTTGCGTGAAGGGCGAATGGGACTTGAACTGAAGCATCCGAACATCGTTTCGATTTTTGATATTGTCAACGACCCTCGAACACCCTATCTCGTTATGGAGTTTGTGGAAGGCGAGACGCTTCGCGAGATACTCAAGATCCGCAAGAGGTTTTCTCCCGTGGAAGCTTTGCGCATCGTGCAGGATATTTGTACTGGCCTTGATTTTGCGATGCGGAAAGGAATTACGCATCGCGATTTGAAGCTCTCAAACGTATTGGTCGCTGCCAACGGTCGTTGCAAATTAGTGGACTTTGGACTGGCTGCGATTGCCGATACATCTTCGCCTGAAGCGTTGGCGGATTGTCCAAGCGCCAGAGCCATTGATTACGCAACGCTTGAACGAGCGACTGGGGTTCGACGTGGCGATGTACGGAGCGACATTTTTTTCGTTGGCATTATGTTGCAGCATATCATCACTGGTGAACCTCCGATGTCTGAAACGCGCGATCGGATGGCCCGCTTGAACGTCACTCGATTTACAACCATTCCTTCGATCGGTTCCCTCGTACCCGACTTGCCTGCTTCAGTGGGTGCCATTGTTAACAAAGCCATCGAGTTCGATCCCGAGAAACGTTACCACAGTCCGTCGGCGATGTTGGCTGAAGTTCAAGCGGTATTGCACCGTCTTGAAAGCGGCCACGTTGATGAAAAATTGGCTGGACATGTTGTCGCCAAAGTGGATGAAGAAGCCGCCAAGGAAGGGCTTGGAAAAACCGTAATGGTGATGGAAAGCCGACTTGAATTGCAGGACCTCTTGCGAGAAAAGCTAAAGAGTCGCGGCTATCGCGTGCTCGTTTTTAGCGACCCTGGTCGAGCGATTGAGCGATTTAAAGACGATGCACATGCCGCTGACTGTGTCGTTATTGGAGCAACTGAGTTGGGTTTTCGCGCCTTGGAAGCATTCAATCAATTGATTGAAGCAGAG
>JANOAI010000015.1:0-19944 GCA_031411055.1 Pirellulaceae bacterium | reverse complement strand
GAGAGACGCGACTACGTGTTTAGAAACAGCGCCTACTAGTCCTTTTTTTCGTGGATCATAATCGGCTTGGGTCCTGATTCCAGGTAGGCCAGCAGGTTAAAAATCTCATCTTTATTGAGAATATTTACCAGTCCGCTTGGCATCGCCGAAAGCTTGGCTACGTAGCTTTCTTCGATCTGCGATTTTTCGATCTTCGTGACGACGGATGGCGTTAGCAAACTCGTCACAACGTCGTACGAATCCTTTTCTTCTTTGGTGACCACTCCAGAAACGATCTTGCCGCTATCTAATAGAAAGTTAACGATCTGAAATTTTGGGTGAATCTCTTGTGATGGTTCAAGAATCTGTTGAAGCAATTTTCGTCCGCCGAGTTTCTTCATCGATTCCGCAAGATCAGGACCTAAATTTAAGCCATGCTCGCCAACTTTATGACACTGCTGACATTGTGCTTTGAGAAAGGTTTGCATACCCAATGTAACCTTCGAAGAATCTGACGGAACAGGTTTATCATCTGTTAGCTCGGGGAAATCTTGCAATGACCATTCTTTGACGACCTTCAGCGTGTTTTCGGATTTGATCTTCTCGATGTCTTGAGCGTCGCGCCCGACGATCATTCGTCCGTTCATAATGATCCAGTGACCGGGATAGGTGCAAACGAATGGATAAATTCCAGGTTCGATTGGGGCGTTGAAACGAAAAACATGGATCTTCGATTTGCGTGTCGGACCAATCATCGGCGAAGCTTGGAGAATCAGATTCTTTTTATCGTTCGGAATGAAATCCGAACTCGCATTTTTGGGATCCTTAGCCATATCGTTGGCCGCCATGCCGACCTCGGCTAAGGCGTCCGGCTTGACGAATACCAAGTTGTGATCGGTGGCGTCTGGGTTCGTAAAGACAATTTTTATCGGTTGGCCTGCAACCACGGAAAACTCTCGAAGGCTGAACAGCATCCTCTCCGGCTCACAACTAATCTTGAGCGTTTCAAGGTTCGCTTGACTATCAAACTGGGCTTGCTGAGCGGTAACGCGTGGCTCTTTGATCTCGCTAGAACGCTCCAGTTGCTTCAATTTACGTGCCACGCCAAGCTCCGGCGTCGATTCCCAGAGTGGACGTAGGGTGTGAGAACCGAGCGAGCAGGAAGCGGCGTAGCTTAAATGCTCTCCCATCGGATGTTCAAATACTTGGAGGGCTGTTTCTAAAGCCGGTCGCGTGCCGATGTAGCTAGCGGCAATGACGGCTTCCATACGAACCAAAGCGTCTTCATCATGGATCGATTTTTTTAGGAGCTCGATCGCATCTGGGAAGTCGGCATGCTGATAGCGAAGTTGTTGTACGGCGGCAGCGCGAGCCGAAGCTTCTTCGCAACCGATTAATTCACGAACAAGTTCCGGGCGACTCATTCCTAGAGAACGAACCATCCACATGGCTTCGACCTGATGATGACGGTAGCGAGTGTCCTGAGAAGTGAGCGACGTTACCCAACGATCGAGGGATTCGGTAATCTCCGACGGATTTCGGTCACGAAGTTCGCGCTTCGCGAGATAACGAATACGGTACTCAGGTCTCTTGAGCAAATTAAACAACTCGTCCGTCGAGGCACCGGCAATCTTTGGTAAAGCAAGCAGCGACTTGTCTTTCGCGACGACTCGCCATATTCGGCCAGATGTTCGATCGCGACGTGTATCGCGAAGCGAGTACTGCGCGTGCCCTTTGACAGGGTTGTACCAATCGCAAATATAAAGATCGCCGCGTGGACCAAACTGGATATCGACCGGGATGAAACTCAAATTGGTCGAGAAAATCAGATCGCCCATGTACTGTTCGTCATAGCCAAAGGCTTGTCGCTGCCAGCGATGTATTTCAACGCGATTCGTTGGTTTGTATCGATTCTTGATGAAGCAACCTTGCAGATCTTCTGGGAAGCTTGAGAAATCAACGAACTCGTGACCGCAGGTTCCTGAGTAAGCTCGCAATCCATTGGGTGCTGGATGCTGTTTGGGATAGGGTGGATCGAGCGAATGGAAGGCAGCGGCAAAGATGGGGTGACTGGCAACGTGTCTTCCCCAGTCATCAAATGTGACGCCCCAGGGATTGGTGCTGGGGTACGTTCCAAAACTTGTCAAGCGTTCGTTACGAGGCGTATACCGAAACCAGCCACTGTTTTGTTGCCGAATCGGACCATAAGGTGTTTCGACTTGCGAATGATGAAAAATGGATTCACGAAAGACGAGATCGCCATCGGGTGACCAAATAAAATCATGCAAAGCGTGATGAGAATCTTCCGTTCCAAAACCGCTCATCAGCAGTCGCTTCTGGTCGGCACGGTCATCACCGTTGGTGTCTTTCAGAAAGGTAAGCTCTGGCTGTTCCGAGACATACACGCCGCCGTCACCAAGCTCAAACGAGAGTGGTACGTGAAGATCGTCGGCGTAGAGGGTCGATTTATCGGCCTTGCCGTCGAGATCGGTGTCTTCCAGGATGACCAGCCGATCGTTAGGCTCGTTCCCAGGATAGATATGAGGATAAGTGATCGACGTGCTAACCCAGAGTCGACCGCGGGCATCCCAACGCAGCTGAATCGGGTTCGCAATTTCTGGAAACTCCTCTTCGCTGGCAAAGAGATTCACTTCAAATCTTGGATCGATCTTGAACGCTTTCAGTTCATCCGCCGGCGAAAGCCATTCATTGACGCCACGCGATTCTTGAGCTGGTGGCATTGGCAGAATATTGGAATCATCGACGTTGTTGTTCGTAGATTTCCCGGCGGCCAACTCCCAAATATGTTGCTCGCGATTGGCAACCATTTGGTCAAAGTTTCTCATCGCCGGAAGGAAATCGAGATAGCCGTAATCTTTGTTGCGTCCGCCGGTGTAATAAAAAGTATTCAGCGGGCGATAGCGTCGTTGATATTGGCGATCGCGATCGATGATCGTCATGCGCAACGTTTCATCAATGGGTGGAGGGCTGTGTTCGAAGGCTTTTTCGAACAACGCTTCCGAGAAGACAAGATTTCCTTCTTCGTTTAAATGACAACCATTGGTCGTCAGATCGGAACCGGGGCTTTCCATCGCCCGTAGCGTCGCTTGAAACACATCGACAAAAGCAATCTTCTGTTCGGAAGCCACGTCTCGCATTACCTGAACATAGCGAAGAATATTCGCATTGTTGAGGGTGGCTGCTTTGACTTTAGATACATCCTCATTGGCGATCGGAGAAACGAGGACAATTTGCGGTGCGAACTCTCCGTTGAAAGCCAGTGTCTTGAGTCTTGAGAGGTAGTCCGCTAAACGTTTGCGAAAATCGGCCAAGCCAGCCTCGCCCGCAAACGATTCATTAAAACCAAAGGCTGCGAAAATCAGGTCGATCTTTTCGTGGAATAGATGCTGCTCAATATCGGCAAAATTTTCGGGTCGCGGTTGCACGTCGATCGCATCCGCGGACCAAGATAGATTCCGAACCGTCAAGCGATGCGTTGGAAATTCGCGTTGAAGCATGGCTTCGAAGTGACCATACAATTGGCTTCGTTCGAAGAGCGTATTCCCGATAAAGGCGATCCGCACTCCCGGCTTAATCTCAAGCGGTAATTGAGTGAGGCTTGGTGTAACGCTTTGGGGGCGAGGAGCCGTTTTCGCGTAGATCGCAAATGAATCCAATTCGGATTGAGTGGCTTCCTGTCCATTGGCTGGCGATACAAAAAACAGGCTAAGATTGAAAATGAACAGGGTGCGAGACAGGCTCGCCAGCGATGTGAATTTCATGGGTTGGATGAGGCAAGGGTAGGAGACGACGGGGGTTCCATCGTAACCTAAATCGCATTCAGCCGAAACAACCGACGCTACTCGGTCTGCAGCAAGTTAACCAAGGCGAATGGGTTGTTGCCAGACCTGCGGCGTCCATTCGTAACTTAGCCAATCATCCTGACTGGTACACTCCCGAACGCGAAGTTCTGTATCGGTGAGTTCAAAATAGAAAAAGGACTGTTGGGCTAGTTTGAAGTGACTTGAATTATCCACGTTGAATATTGAGATGCCTTTGTCGACTCGCGTTGACTCTCCGTCCCAGTGCAAAATGTTTCTGGTGTGCGTGTGTCCGTAAAAAACACCGATCACGTTGTAGTCGCGAATGGTTTTATGATAGCTCTGAACATCGCACGGATGCCATTCGCGATTCACATTCGCCGGATCATCGGCCACACACGGAATCGAATAGCGAACGACATCAATATGATGCGTAAGGATCACGGGCCGCCCAGACTTGCCAACGTTTTCTCGCAAGTCTTCGATTAAGAAATCGAGACTATTCATCGGTTGGTAGCGACGGCGTTGCGTGACTTCGGGTGTTTGACCGACCGTGATTCCGAGATTCACGAAATGGAATTGCCCCCAATCCCATGAATAGTGAAGACCGTTGGACGACACTTTGGCGATCCCGGTCCGTTTTCGACTTCGCGTCGCGACGCCTTCGATCGCTAAGCCTTTGCCTTGAGGCCCATCATGATTTCCGTAGACTTCGAAAACGGGAAACTTCAATCGACCATCGTTGCCGCTGATACCGAAGTCATCCGTAAACGCTTGCCATTCCGTGGCTTGCATTTTTTCCCAATTGGCTCCTTGTTTGTCGCCGCTGTCGATGAGGTCGCCAGCATGGACTAACCCGCGAGGTTGTGCAACCATTCCACCGCCAGCCGTATCTGGAATGACGGTACCGGGTAGCTTGTTGAGTGTCTCGACCAATCCCGTCGTTAACCGGCGAGAACGATCGTTCAGTATCTCTGGTGATTCCTCTTCTGCTTTATAGTGAGTGTCACCAACTAAAAAAAATGCTACTTGCTGGTCGCTCGCGCTGAAGGCAGATAGTTTCAACGCTGAAGCGCATGTCGATAAAGCTATCGTTGATGCAAGAAAGTCACGACGAAACCAATGCGTACGCATGCTAACCCGTATCCTTGTGTTCTGGTGGACGGAAGCCGGTGCCAGCTAAAAACTAAAATCGCTTGGCGTAAGCGCTTCGGCATCGACCTTGACGATTCGAAATTCAACGCGCATGTTTTCTTTGGCTTCTTCCATGCTTCGTGGCTTGGGGATTACCGGTTCGATGATTCCAGCTCCAATGGGAACAATCTGCGAAAGGTCGAGATTGGACTTTGTTTGCGTCGCGTAGTCGGAAATTGCCTTCTTCACGGCGTCGGCGCGAGCTTTGGAAAGGTTGAGTGCAGCCTGCATGGTAATGGCTGGATCGTTGTTGCCACCGCCGAAGGCCCCAGTTTTGATCAGTTCGACAAGTCCTTTAATATTGGACATATCCAACGGGCGCCCTTGATAAAAGTAGCGGTAGTTTCCAGCCGTACCATTGCGTTGCAAAATGCCTTTGCTAATTCCGGAGCTCACAAAGTCACTCAGCGTCTTGGTTGGATCTGAGTGGCCGCGAATGACGACGCGCGCATTCCCAAACGTGCTGGCCGCTTTCAAAGCCCGAGCAAACTCCGCTCCGTAACGATCGACTGAAAAATCATTCTGATTCGGTTCGAAATTGATGGTAAAGCTGACGATGGTGTTCGCATCGAGTTGATCGCCACCGAAGCCTTCGAGCGATTCCGCTTGCGGAGCAAAGCGTTCCGCGTTTTTCGGAAGGACGTATTCAATCCCCGCTAGCTTGGCAAGCTCTTCATACTTGAAGTCATTCGGTTCAAATCCAAATCGTTCCTGGCTATATCCCCAGGTCTTGGCTAAATCGAGAGCTTCCTTTGTCTTGGCGTCAAAGCCACTCAAGTTTCCGGCATCTCTAAAAAAAGCGATCTGACCGGGAAGTCCCACGAAAGAACAGTCGAGCAGTAGGCCGTGGGCATCGATATCTAAAGTCGGCAGAAACTCTTTCCCGAATGTTTTTTGGCTCAATTGAAGAATCTGTTGATAGTCGTTGGCCATCTTCTTCGATTCGTCAAATTTCTTTCGCATCGCAACAAGCTGCTCGGTCCCTTTGAGATAACCGGCAACAAATTTCTCAACCCAGGCCTTGTTGCTCTTATACCAATCAGATCTCACCGCATACACGTCGGCGATGGATCGACTCATCTGCTGGGTACTGTTTACAACGTGCGAACCAGAAACCGTTCCTTCGGCACCGCTGCCGGTATCATTGAGCCCGCCGCATAATCCGATCATGTCGGGAGTGATCACACAGCAAGCGTCGATCGAAGCATCTTTTCGGAATGCTTCGGCTGGTCCGTTGGCGCCGGTGATATCTTTTGTCCAGACGATTTGAATATCTTTGTTGGTGAGTTGTGCAGCTTGTAAAGAATCGTAGAGCAAACCAACGTGCGGTCCCCCTTGTTGGCAGGCGATCTTCTTTCCTTTGAGATCGTTGAGCGTTTTGATC
Source organism: Pirellulaceae bacterium (assembly GCA_031411055.1). Taxonomy (GTDB): domain Bacteria; phylum Planctomycetota; class Planctomycetia; order Pirellulales; family Pirellulaceae; genus JAIYDQ01. Next base: position 13,566 of record JANOAI010000015.1, on the reverse strand, counting down.
GTCTGCCGACTTACGATATGGTCCCCAGCGCTCCAAGAAAGTTGAAGAATCACGACGGGCTTGGTTTTAGGATCGGCACCGATGACTTCGTTGGCAAGTCCGAGCATATGCGTCGTGCCACGTAGAAATGGTGATTTTCCCGTTACGTAGTTTTTGACTTGGGCAACAAAATCGTCTCCCGAAGTCAGTTGCATATCGAGCCCCATCGACTGATACGTAGAGCCCGCTTTCGTTTTGAGATCTCCATTGGCCAGGAAGGTCGCGACATCGCCACCCCAGGTAATGAACGGAACCTGGACGGATTTTGATGAGGCTACATCCTGAACCTTCACATTTCCAACGAGACTTTTGAAGTTCTCTTGAGCAACGGCGACAGCTTGTACGGCAAGCATCGAGCCTAGAAGAACCCATGAAGCAATACGATTGTGCATGATTCGAATCATCTATTCAGTAAATGGTTACGAAGTAAGTATTTTTGGTTTTGATCGACAAATTCTTTTGCGTTTATTGAATTCTCCCTCGGGGAGAGTCAAGCGATAGCGAGGAGCGGGCGGTTCAATCGAAACCTCCCCTCGCTATCGCTCGACCGTCCTACAAGGAGGGCTGATGAAAATGTGGGAATCTATTGCCCTTAGGCGTATTGCCCAAGGCAATTTTCCTACAAACTTTTCTCCCTTCGCCCCCGTCTTCGGGGGAGAAGGGTCGGGGATGCGCCCTCATCCCCGACCCCTCTCCCATAAGAATGGGCGAGGGGAGGAAATATTCTCGGGTATATTTGCGAATGATTAAACACGATTTTCATCAGGCCTCCGACAAGGAGGGTGCATTGCTGAGCCAGACGGTCTTAGCGGGGCAGGCAACATCTTACCGGATTCCAAGTAGCTCTAGCTGGCGGATTTCATCTTCCATGTGGGCGCGGTCTTTATCAGAAATGTCCGGATTTGGCATAAGGGAACGTCGTGTGCAGTTGATAAGGGCTTGGAGGGTTTGATACCGCCGAGTTTGCTTGATCGCGGGTGATAGGAAATCACGCACCGTCGCTTTAAGATCCGCTTCATCTTTGGGAGGAATCGCTTTGAATTGGCTTCGCAACGCGGCGTAGCCGGCTGAGGAGAAATCCGTTTCTAAACCTTCTTTGTCAAGCCAATTCACCATGTCGTCGGTCCCCAAGCCGGTTGGCTTTAACAACCATCGGATAAAATCGAGTCGATCTTGGCCAATCGGGTCTAAGATTGGAATGATTAGATCGCCAACTCGACCTGGACGTCGAATATCGGGCGAGAGAAGATGGATACGCGCGGTCATCAACAACCAAATGACTTTTCCCCGAAGCATAGGGTCGCTCATCATGCCTTGGATCTTCCCGGTGAGCCGGCGTTCGGTTTCATGGGCTCCTTCACCGACGCCCCCAAATTGCGTATCGGCTTCGTCGACAAAGATGACAACTTTCTCTAGCGCTGTCAGCACACGTCGCAATCGTTCGAAGATCACGTCGGTCTGACCGAACCATTGGCTTCGAATGTTTTTCAAAACCAGTACCGGCATATCGAGTTCAGCGGCGACGGCTTCGAAGATAAAAGTTTTTCCGCCACCGATCGGACCTGCAATTGCCGCTCCAGGTAACGCTCGATCATCGCCAAGTTGCATGCGAGGGATCAAATAGGTTTTGAGAAATTCCTTCAGCTTTGAAAAACCGATCACTTGCTCGAGTCGATGTTCGGGCTTTTTAAACTCGATCACATCTTCGCCAAGCTGGCTTTGAATAAACTGTTCGACCTGCGCCGTCGTATCTCCGCGTTCGATGGTTTTTCCGGCATACTCGGAGGCGAGCATCAGTTGTCGCATGGCATGTAAACTCAAGCCAGCCGTCGCCTGACCGATCATCTCAATGGGCTGGTCGCCGCTACGTTTGCTGGACTGCGCAAGCTGCCACTGGGCGTAGTGTTTTCGGACATTGGTGTCGGGAGCCGGAATATCGATCGACAGAACTTGTGGCAGTCGTGAGATCCTCTGATGAATCAAGGATCGAGATTCTGCGATCAAGCAAACCGTATCGCGACCGCTGAAGAAAGCGGGATCGCTGAACCAGTCAGTGACAACCGCAATCCGACGCACTTGTGCGTCATTCATTCGAGCGACGTCGCCGTCGCCCGATGGCAAGAGCATGTCCGCGCCTTCGATAATGATCAGAAGGTTTTCCTTCATCGTAGCCCGAGAACAGATCGTAAGCTGGCGAAGGAACTCAAGGGCCTGCGTTGGATTGCCAATGGCATCGCGCAAGTATTGGTCAAACTCACGGCGGCGAAGATCATACTTAGATCCGTCCTGAAGCATTTCCTTCATCGGCATCGCATCGACGGACGTGCCATTCTTCCAAGCTGCCCATGCATCGCGCAGTCGATTCTTAGCGTCATCTGCTACACGAACGGGTCCGTTCAACTCATAAACGACATGAATCAATCCGGTCGATTCGGTTTTTGAAAGCAAGAATGGGATGAGTGGGACGTATTGTTTGCCGTCAAAGTAGAGGTCATAGATATTGCCCGAGAGAACGATCGACCGGGTTTGGCCTGAATTGATGATTCGAGCCAACTGCGAATAAAATGGATAGCTCGTCTGTGGAAGATCGTTGGCTGGAATATTCAATGCTTCAGTACCCAAAGTAACTTGTTCTCCAAGTCAAGAGAAAGAGTGCGACAAAGGGCATTGTAACGATTTCGCCAACTTCCGGGCGGCGGCTGTGACGATAGGCTGTCTGCAAATCACCATTTGAGCCTGAGGCGCTAGCCGATTTCTGCAACGAAAATGCGGTCGGAAATCGGCTAGCGCCTCAGGCTCAAGTAGTCTTCCGCTTACGGCTCGTATAATCAGTAGACAGTGGATCGCAGAAAAATTCGGCGATCCACTATTTAGTTCGGTTTGAACTACGCACTTCGTCGCTTGCGTAGTTCTTCCGACCAAGAAAGGTCGCTAAAAACCTCATCGATAGCGTTCGCGACCGAAGCGCCTTCCAAAGCAAAGGCTTGGTCGACCGCTGCGGCCTTTGCCTCACCTTCGCCAGACACGCCTGGCTGACGATTGAGATAGTTAATCACTTGCAAGACGTCGATAGGGCTAACGGCTCCGTCGCCGGAAACGTCCAGCAAGAATCCGCCGTTCGCGGCCAAAACACGAATGGCTTGTGTGCCGACATTGGTGAGCGTTTCGCGCTGCAGCGAATTGATGACAATCAGCGCATCGATTGGCGTTACCAACCCATCTTTGTTGACGTCAGCATACAAAAGCGTGTTCGTAAGCCCACTGCTATTTGATCCAACGGACGAAGCAACGGGGGGATCAAAGTTACCAAAGACTGGGAGGGCCACGTCGCTTCCGTAGTGGGCAAACAGATCGTTTCCAAGCGGAGCTGGGCTGTACGCTTGGAAATTGGCGGCTGGATTATTCGCCTTCGCATCCGAAACCCAGAAGAAGAACTCGCCTGTCTTTTCGGGCAATACCCCTTCACGGGCTTTGACCCATAATCCGATATCGTCCACTCCGTCGAGATTGAGGTCACCAGCTACGGGCCGATCGGTAAAACCTTTCAAACCACGGAAGCGATTCAGGTCATCGGCGACAACCCAAGTGAAATCGACGGTCCCGTTTCGATCCGTATCGAAAGTGAAGGTATTTGTGTCATTGTTGAACAATGCCAAGTCGTCGCTATTGTCTCCGTTAAAGTCGCCTACGACCGGGAGGCCATTTGCATTCGAGGCAATTCGTTCACCGAGATCAATTTGATTGTTGCCATTGACATCGAGATACCAGAACTTGCCATCGAAGAGACCGATTTCGTCGCCACTGTGGGCGGCTGAGAAATCTCCAGCCACAGGAATACCGTTGACCTGATAGGCGGCTGGCATGACCGACGCAAAGTCGCCGACTCCGTCATCGTCGGTATCCAGCAAGAAGCTGTAGGTGCCATTGAACGATCCGTAGACACCCAACTTATCGTAACCCGACGCGATGCCCGCGCCAGGCTTGTTAAAGTTACCTGCAAAGTGCGCGTCAGTCACCGTTCCGAATTGGAATACAAAGTCACGATTCGTCGCATCGTTGTCTTGACCTTCCGGATCGAAGACAAAGTTTCCATTGATATCGACATAGACTAAACCTTGACTGACCGTTCCGACTTCAGGACGACTATCGACGGTGAAGCGAGCGATGAAGCTCGTCTTCGGCTGGCCATCGCCGGTTGGGAAATTCGGACCACCGTTGGGTTCCGCGGCGTTGCTTTCACCATCCAAGTTGTTGCCGACAGGATCGACGAGGCTATCGAGAATTGTCAGGGTGAATCGATCATCTGGAAGCGGTTCGCTGAAGTTGATAGCAATTTTAGCCGTCGCAGGATTGCCGTTCGATCGCGCGTCGTTGACGACGGTGATCGAAGCGATACGGATAATTCCGCTATGGTCCCCTCGAACGACAATGTTGCCTGGAGTCGACGCGATGCTGGCAACGATAGCTTCGTACAAGAAATTCGGATCCACGTTGCTGCGGTTCGGCAGGTCTCGCAGGCTAATTTCAAGGCTATTCACAGCCGGCGTCGGGCCTTGAACCGCATTCCCTGGCTTGAGTCCAAAAAGATTGTACGCTGGCGAACCGGCGATCTGAACATTGGTCACTTGCGGACCGGCTGTGTCCAAGAAAATATTGAGCAAATCAGCCGCACCATCCGCCGTCACGTTACCAGCGACATCTTCGGTCGTCATGTAAATACGACGCAAGCCATCCTTGGTGAAGCCAAGGGCAGGGTTGTTCAAATCGAGCGTCGAAGTGTAATTCCACTGACCACCCGGGAATTGATTGCTGCCGTCGAGTGGATTAGCGACTGTTAAACCCAGGAACATGTCGGCGTTCGCTCCAGACGATTGAAGTCCTGCAACGCCATTCGTGTCGACGTACAGTCGCACGATGGCGTTGGCTTCGGCACGACCAAATAGCTCTGGCTGAGTATCGCTCGTCACGCGATCGGCAAAAGTCGCGATCTGCCCCACGACGCCCGTGTCGCTTTCGGCGGCCAAGCCTTGCGTTGTATCGGCTAGGTTAAGTTGACCAAAGAACCCGGGTGGAACTACGGTATCGACGATGATTTCAAGCGACTGGCTTCGGGGACCGAAGCCGGTTTGTTGTGGATTGGCCGGATCAACCATTTGGACGCGAGCCGTAAGGAAATGACTACCGTTGGTTAAGACGGGTGTTGTAAATTGATATACACCGGCTGAAACGAAAGTCGCAAACCCGAGTGGCGTTTGAGGAGCGGTTCCGGTTTGATTACCTGGAGCCGGTGAATCACCTTCATCGAAAATCGCAACGCGATAGCCAGCCGTGCCAGCCGCTGCCTGGAACGCAATCGGAATCACTTCGTCGGGCGGACTACCGGCAACATTGTTACCCGGAAGGTCGTTCAAAAAGATCGCATCATCCAACCGGAAGACAAGCGTTGGCGTATCATCGCGCGTGATATTATCAAATTGGCTTCGACCGGTGTCACTATTGGCCGGTGGCGGATCGCCGACCGGATTGTCGAGCAACTCCAGATCGAACGGCTTCGGCGGTTCGTAGTTGTCGACGGTAATGTTGTACGTATTAATCGCGGCTCCGTTGGCGAAGACTCGCAAGTAATACGTTTGACCTGCGACAGCCGGAATGCGAACACGTTCGTTGTCCGTATTGTCGTTGACACCGAAGCCAGCAACCACATTACCGGCTAGATCAGTAACTTCAATGTCGAGATTACCATTGTTTGGCAAACCAGGACGACCGTTGGCAAGTGTTCCAACTTGACGGAAGTAAACTTGGAAGTCCAAAACACCCGTTCGTTCGGCGACCACGCGATACCAGTCTTGATCGCCAGGTAAACCGAAGATCGGATCGACACCCGGATTGATGTTCGGATCGACATTCAACGCATCGCCAGCTCCAAGGTAAGTCGCAAGCAAGCGGTTGTTATTAAATTCCAACGGGTCATGCTTGAATACAACCACATCGCCACCAGCGCCAACAACAGGTTGAGCGTATTCAATGTTCGTAAAGTTCGCGATGAGTGGCTCAGCGTTGCCTGGACCGACACTCATCTGACCGGAATCATCCGTCGTGCCGCGTTGATAGAGTATCAAGTCGCCTGTGCCGCTATCGATGACCCCCAAGCGATCACTCGTGTTACCCAAGCCACCATCGATGTCGACTCGGAGACTATTCACGTCGGCATCGGTTCCAAGCGTATCGAGCCAATTGACTCGAATCGTATCGTCACCCGCGTTCGCAACCACCGAGACACGTTCCACTGTTCGTGTGGTTCCGCCCAGCACGAGGGTATCCGTCTGCACGTTGCCGTTGACGGTATGCGTCAACGTTGTCGCCGCCGTTTGGTTGATATCGATCCCATCGTTGCCCGTCGTTCCGTTAACGAGAATCGTATCGAAGTCGGCGCCACCATCGATGGTATCGTCGCCAGCTCCGCCGACCAAGGTATCTTCACCATCACCACCAAGCAGAAGCTGATTGCCGTTAGCGGCCGCAATGGTCGATGAACCGACGAGCGTATCATCGCCCGCTTGACCGCTGAGCAAACCAAACCCAGAGAGTTTGTCGTTCCCGTCACCGCCGTTGAGGCGGAAGCGATTGTTGGCGGCTACGTTCGAGCTAGTAAAGAACGCGGCGAGGAAATCGGCGGCGACGACTTCATCGTTGCCAGCGTTGGCGTTGAAGGCAAAGTCATCGTTGTCGCTTGCCAAAGCATTGATCACGCGAATGTCATATCGCAGGCCAGCAATTGTCATCATGTTGCCGACACCGGTCATCTGAATGTTGTCGGCAATGTTGCGACCATTGATTGTCAACGTATCGGCGACGCCCGCTTCGACACCCACGTCGAGATCGAGTTGACGCAAAGCAGTCGTCGTAAGATCACCAACGGTGATATTGTCAGACCCGTTGCCGCTGTTGATATCGAACTCTTCGACGTCGGCGATATCCAATGCAAACGGAACAAGATTCGTCCGATTGAAAGCGATCCGCGATGGATTGGTGGCATCAGCGAAGACGGTGATCGTATCACCGGCTCCCGCGCCGTTGACGACGGCTCGGTCGTCGCCGGTCCCCCCTTCGACGACATCAGTGTTGTCGCCGTTGTTCCAAATGATTACGTCGGAGCCGTCACCGCCGTGGAGAATGTCATTGCCTGTACCGCCGGTGATCCTATCGTTTCCGTCACCCCCTTCGATATAGTCGATGTTGCCGAGGCCAAAAATCGTATCGGTCCCCGAACCACCATAGATAAAGTCGGCGTTCGGGCTACCGTTGATGAGGTCGTCGCCGTCGCCACCAAAGATCGTCGGATCAGCCGGATCGACGATAACGCCGGCGAGGTTGACTGTGTCGTCACCGGAACCGGCATAGATGAACTTGGCCAAGCCGACGACTTGCAAGTCGAGATCAATGTTGTCGTTATCGTTGAAAGTGTTGATCGTAAGCTGATCAACGCCCGCTCCGATGGTGACCGTTCCACCTAGCGTAACCGTCGTAGCGTTCGACGTTACCGTATCGGCACCGTCGGTTCCGTTGATGGTGACTTCATCGAAGCCGCCAGCCGAGTTGACCGTCAGATTTTTAGCTCCGTCAAAGTTGAAGGCTGGACTCGCTTCGGAGGCAAATGTACCGATCCCGATTCCGTTTGGATCGACGGTTGTCTTGTCGTTGGCGGTCGTCCCTGCGATTGTCAGCGAATCGGCGCCCCCGGCTCCTTTGTAGGTTACCTTTTCGGTCGTCGCAAAGGTAATCGGAACAGCAAGTCCGGTCAGGGTTCCGGCGTCGTTTGCGGTTGGCGTATAGACGACAGTATCGGCGGCCGAGGTTCCGTTGACAATAAGGATATCGCTTGCCGTTGGATCGCCGCCGTTGACGGCCAGGCTCGTCAGACCTGTCGGAGTGCTTGGGTTGTTAAGGTTGATCGTATCGCTACCAGACAGAGCACTGATCGTTAGCGTGGTCTTGTTCGAAAACTCGATTGTTTCGAAGCCATCGATCGAGACAAGGCCATTGGCCGCCACACTGCCTTGCGTGTAGTTGATAGCATTGTCGGCATTGGTTGCCACTACCGACAGTGGGCCAGCGACCAGGTCGATCACCGGTTCGAGAGCGTTGAAGCGAACGATCTGAGTGACGGCTCCGATGACGATAGTACTCGTCCCTTCGCCAACGTTCGGGCCGATCGCATACTTATCCGAAGTCGCGACGCCGCCTGTAAGCGTCAACGTGTCAGCGTTGTCGCCACCATCAAAGTTGATCGCGATTGGAACGGCACCATTGGTGCTGTCGACCGTGAGTCCATCGTTACCAGCCAAGCCTTGCACCCGGATCTGTTCGATACCGGACGCGGTGATGGAGCCACCGACGAAGCTGGCGTACGTTGTGACGAGGCCGTTGATGTTGACGAGCAGTTGACCGGTAGCGTTCAACGAGATGTTGAAGACATCTGCTCCATCCGTACCTGACACGAGGATCGTGTCGCCTATAGAAAAGCCTGCACCACCACCGACATTGTCGCTGCCGCCATTGCCGACAAACGTATCGTCTCCAGCGCCGCCGTCCATGGTTTGGTTGCCCGCTCCGCCGACGAGCCTGTCATTGCCGGCACCGCCGTTGATCGCTAGTACGTCGCCGGTCAGCAAATCATCGCCGTTGTTGCCATTCAGCGTGATGATAAGAACGGCCTCGGCACCGAGCGCGACGTTGACTTGATCGTCACCGTCGTTGCCGTTGATGACCAGTGTATCTTCGGCCTCCGCGTTAGTCAGGTTCACATTATATCGCAGCCCTTGAATGCTCAAGGCGCCGGCGACTGTTGTTGTCGCCACTAGATTGTCGGCCACATTGCGGCCATTGACGGTAACCGGATCCAAAGCGCCAGCCTCAGCAGCGCCGAGGTTCAAGTTGACCGAAACGACTTCGGTCGCAAACAGATCTTCGACGGTGAATGTATCGCCGCCACCTTGACCATCAACGATCACGTCTTCAATGCCGTGGTTGTCGATGGTCACCGCGCCGATCAGGGCGTTAAAGTGTGTCGGTGTTCCGCCTTGACGCAGAATAAACGTGTTGGCTGCCGCGCTGCCGAAGAAGCGGAAAATGTCGGCCGCATCTCCGCCGCCGTTGTTGACGTCGGCGCCGTCGCCTGGTTCCCAAACGAAGTTATCGAAGCCCTCACCGCCAAAGGCCTGGTCTGCACCCGCATCGTCTGCCACGCCGTCAGGCGTAAGCGTCAGGTTGCCGAAGATATCGTTACCTTCTTCGCCATAGAGGAAGTCGTTGGCGGCTCCGCCGACGAGAATGTCGTTGCCGGCTCCAGCGTAGATGCTATCCACTTGAGGACTGCCGACGATGGTGTCATTGCCGTCACCGCCAAAGACCGTCGAGGTCACGGTGATACCAGACAAATTGATGTTGTCATTGTTGCCGAGGGTACTGAGCGTGACGGCGTCGATACCGGCACCAAGGGTTACGATCGCCAGTGATCCTGAAATGTTGATCGAAATCGCGTTGGCTGCCGAAGTCACGGTGTCCACGCCTGCAGAGCCAAGGATGTTCACTACGTCAGCGCCACCGCCACCGCCGTTCACGACGATACGAGCCGATCGGTTGGTGTCAAAATCAGGACTGGCAAACGCACGGAAGTTCCCCTTGAGGCTGTTCGCGTCGTAGGTCAGGGTGTCGTTCGTGACGGTTCCATTGATGGTCACGACATCAAAAGCCACGAGGTCATTGCCGTCGTATACCACATGCTCCGTCGTGGCAAAATTGATCGGTACGCCGAGTCCGGTCAACGAGCCCGAGCTGCTACCGGTTGGGGTGAAAGCTACGTTGTCCACGCCTGCCGTCCCTACGATGATCAAGGTATCACTGGCTGTCGGATCGCCGCCATCGACGGTGATGCCAGTTAGTCCAGTCGGAGTGTTGGGATTGTTGAGATTGATGGTGTCGTCACCATTCTCGGCATTCAGCGTCAATACGGTCTTGTTGATAAAGTGAATCGTTTCAAAGGCATCGATGCTGACTTTTCCCCAAGTGTTACCGAATAGGTCACTGCTTGAATAATTGATGGCATTGTCGCTATTCAAAAGGGTACCAACCACTCCACCATCGATCGTGAATAAAGCGGCTGGAACGTTGCTAACGATGGGCTCCAGTTCTTCGAAGTAAACGGTTTGCGTGTTGCCATTTCCTGCACCGACAATGGTGCTTACGCCCGAGCCCGCTGTCGCGCCGACTCTCACAGACTCACTCACTCGCGTCGGTCCTCCCGTTTGCTGAAGAGTCAGTCGGTCGACACCACGGTTGAAACCAGCCGCAGGGGTTTCACCTGGACATGCACCATCGCCGTCATAGCGAATGCCACCGGGGAGATTGATCAAGCCGTTGGAGCTATCGACAATCAAGTTGTCATTACCTCCAACCCCGAACACATTGATGTGGTCCAAGGCAGCCAAGGGACCGGAAAATTCGAGAGTGCCGTTTACGTATACATCCAGCAAAAGCGGATTGCCAGGATTGCGGATGAGCAAGAACGTATCGTCCTGATTAACTGCATCTTCGTCACCACAGATGGTCAGAACCGATTGTTCTTGAAGTACTACCGACGCAGTAGCGATTGTCCATGCGCCGCGACCGTACGTACCAACGGCCAAGAGATCATCCGTCGCGTCGTAAATCAAATCCTGCGCGATGGCATTCGGCAAGTTGATCCCCAGATCGGACCAGTTGGGTGCGCTATTGGGGTTGGAGGCACGATAGACACCTCCCTGACCTCCGACCAAGAGAACGGGATCACTCGCGCCATTGCGTACAAGCTGAATCGTCCTTAGATCGGTGGTGAAGCTTCCCAAGTTACCGGTAAGATTCGTGAAGACAGTATTTGTTCCGGTGTTGTCGGTAACTGCTTTGAAGACACTGCCATTGCGGTCCACGATGTAAGCTGTATGCCAATCGGCTGGGTCCATGACGATATCCACGACGCCGGCACCGCCAGCACCTCCAGCCCCGTTGTAGTTTGAAACCTGGGTTGGCAAGCCGGTGCCACTGGTCCGCAAGAAGAGATTTCCGCCTGCTCCAACCCATAGAACCTCCAAGTTGGCAACGCCTCCCGATCTGCCACCATAGGCGATCGGATTCGCAGCGGGATATCCGACCGACGGGTTGACTGCGCCGACAACCCCAGTCGGCCTGAATTGACCAGCGGGCAATCCGGCATTACTTACACCTCCGAGAGAAGTCAGCGATTGTCCTTGGTCGGTGGATTCGTAAAGGAAATTCGTGCCGATAATCATTCGCTGTGGGTCGACGTTGTTCAGCGCGTAGGCTTGGATGAACTGAATCGTTGTACCGCCGACAACATTGGTTTCGACTTGGGAAAGCGTTTGACCACCCGTTCCACTGACGACCTGACCTATCGCTGTCGCATTCGAACAAATGCCAACGTTTTGAATCGGATTGTTCGCGGCGTCGAAACCTTGTCGCGTAAAGCAACCGAGATTCTGTTCGCTGCCATAGTGAATCGATGCGACCCCTGCGTTGGTAATATTGTCAACCTGAGCAATACCGCCGTCAGCGCCGGTGCGGTCGGTCATGGTGAATGAAGCTGGCGGAGCCCCTGGAAACGCGCCTGGATTGGTCTGCTGTGGACTGCCGTTGTCTTGTGTACCTCCAAAAATCGCGTTGTTTAGCGAGTCGTAGGCAATCGAGTAGAACTCGGTCGTGCGCAGGTTTCCGTTGACAGATGTCCAGACGCGTGCATTGACGTTGGGATTCGTCAAACGATAAACGCCACCATCATTGGCTTCCAACAAGTTTCCGTTGGCGTCGAATTCCAAGTCGCGAGAATCGGGATGTGGCGATGTTCCGTTGGCATTGTTGCACGTCGCCTGCAGCCATTGAGTGCCTGCGGCGAGGGACGCGTCACCGCGATTTGCCCGGCCGCTTGGACGACCGCAGCCTGCCGTGTCCTGTCCCACGACGCTGCTAATGAACACGACGTTCGGATTTATCGGATCGGCAGCAATACTAGTATGTCTTGGAATGCCAAGAGCGGGCGGCTGATCCATGGCAGTCCAACTCGTGCCTTGATTGGTTGAACGGAATGCGTTCAGAGCAAAGACACCGCCACCTTGATTGTCGAAGGTCACTGCATAGACGGCGTTGTTTCCCGGACTGACGTGTACTGCCATTTCGACAAAGTCGGCGGCGCCAATCACCGCGCCAGGAATATTCGAGTTGATGGGATTGAAGTTCAAACCTCCGTCGGTACTTATGAAAAAGCCGTTTCCAGCTCCCTGGATGGAAGCATAAAAACGATTCGGATTGGATGGGTCGTCGTCCAGGTCGATGACGTTGCCTGCGCGGATCGGCGCTGCTCCAAATGTTACGCCACCGTCGACGCTGCGGTAGATACCAGTGCTTGTAGCCGCTAGGACAACTTGCGTTGCTGGCGTGCCAAGCGCTGTCGGAATGATTTGATTGATCTGACTCCCTGCGAGGCTCTGTCCGATCAACGACCAAGTGCTGCCACCGTCGGTTGTTTTCAATACTCCAATTTCGGGGCCGCCATCGCCGAAACCACTGCTCGTTGTACCACTACCGACATAAAGTGTATTCCGGGTTGCATCGAGTGGACTGAAGGCGATGGCGCTCGTTGAAAGCGTGCCGAACTGATCGGTCAACGGTGTCCATGATGGATTAGCAGCGGTCGCATTCGTCGTTCGCCAAACGCCACCATTGGCACTGGCCGCAAACAATCGATTTGCATTGGTTGGGTCAGGTGCTAATGCTGTGACTGCTCCAGCCTGCGGTCTTCCAGGAATTCCTTCGACGTTGTTACCATTCAAGATCGTGCCCGGCCCCTGTTCAACCCACGTTGGAACTCCGCTTAAATCGATTGCCAGCAAGCGACGATCTTCGAGTTGTTCAATTGCGTAATGGCGAGTTGAACGCGATAACGGCGTGAGCCCAGGCTTGTCGTTGCGGAAGAAATCCGATAGTGATCGCAAAAAGAGTTTACGAGCCTGATCAAAGCGCGCGCTGCGAACCGTTCGACGTTTCATGATATTAGTTCCGTGAGGTCAATCAATGATGTGTATTATCAGATGCTGCCCAGGAACCACTTATATCCGCCTGTCAGCACCTTCTTAGAGTAAAGCTTGCCCAAGCCGCACAATCAACTATCTAGTTACGATTCTCCGAAAATTAAGGACAAATCGCTTGACGTCGGAGATTTTCCATCTCCCGAAGCACGAACTCAAAATCCTGCACAAAGCGATGGGAATTGATAAGCGGACTGGCTGCCATCTGGACCCGAAGAGTTTGCCGAAGTTTGGCGAGATGTTGGGATTTGCGTGCCAAATCGACCACGTTCGCGACATATTTTTGGGGTGACGAGGCAATGAGGTTCGTCAACCCGACTTGGGTGAGAAGGCTGGCTCCGACTCGCGAACTGTGGCGGTTGCCGACGAGAGTGACGACGGGGACCCCCATCCA
>JANOAI010000014.1:0-5733 GCA_031411055.1 Pirellulaceae bacterium | reverse complement strand
ACGATTCACGACCTCGGCTTTCGGAGTTAAGGTGAGCGTATAGCTTGTCGATGCGTCGGGAGACACACCCACCGTAACATCATCGACTTCGACAATGAAGTTGTAAATCGGCTGAGTAGCATATTGAAGTGTCGTTCCAGCTTTCAAGAACAGTCCGTTCCCGACGATCTTAAAACGAGTAGCGTCGGTACCGCTCAACGACAGCATGTTCGTACCGAGACCATCATCGGTTACTACGATATCAGCAAGTTTGATATCGGAAGCTGTGTTGGCGCTCTCTGGCAGCGTAGCGATGGCATTTTGGAGCAAGACTCCGGTCGGTGCCTGATTGACGAGTATGATGCTGCGTTTGCTGCCGAAGTCATCATCGATTTCGATCTCGCCCTCTTCTAAATCTTCGAATTCATATCCATTACCAGGCACCGGCGTACCTAAAACGACAGGTATCGATCCGAGCACAACGTTGGTTCCGGCTCGAACGAATTGTAGATCAAATCGTCTCGGAGCACCGTCACCAATGAATTCAACATCGAAATTGGCGGTCATACCTGAACCGATACTTCGTAGGATTCCCGTATGATTGATGAGACGAACGCGAGGGTCTGATGCGATGACATCGATGTCGACCGCAACATTGGTCACGGCGTTTTGAATCGCGCTCACCACGCCATTCGCGACACTCGTCGCAAAGCCGGTTGCGATTTGGAAATACAACGGGTCACCGGGAGCAATGGGATCGGTTGTTCCATTGGCGATCGTTGTAGTCGTGCGATTGGTTGCGCCGGTCAGCTTGGAAATGGACTCCAATTGCTGTCTCGGGTCAACCGTCGCGACCGGATTGGTTCCAAGTCCGATCACCAAAGCGCCAAGCGCATTCAATCCCGTAATCGTTTCTTGAATCCCGGCACCCGAATTAAACGGAGTGGTTGGACGAGACGTTTGGGTGAGCGAAGAAATGGGCAAGGTTAAGCCATTGACGCCGGAAATCACCGATTCGCCTTTGGGCTGGTAGGCGAACCCAGTGTCGGTGGCCAGCAAAATAATCGGCAACGCCCCAGCGCGAAAACCAGCACCACCGACATTGCCTGCCGAAGGGAAAACAGAATGCGAGGGATCGGCGGTGAACGATGCGAACGATGGAACATCGCCGCTGTTACCGGGAGTAAGTTGCGTGGAAGCGAGCCCCGCTACCCCACTATCCAGCACAGACCCGTTGTTGTTTCCGTCGAAACCGCGGCCTGTCACGACTTGAAACAAGGCTTCGATATCGGTTTCAGGTTGATCACCTCCGTAGCCTGGCGTGGTCCGATCAAGAGCAGCTTGCACGGCGGTTTGATAGCCCGAGGTCGTTGCGGCGACGATCGGTTGATTCAGCACGAATGGTCGGCCCGTTGCGTACTCGGCACCAAAATTCCCATACTCTTCAAACCTTCCCACGCCAAAACCGAGATCGATACCAACTAACGAAGCCTGCAGTTGTGTCATGATCGCCGGAAAGGCAGCTCGAACGATTGGACTGTTACCCACAAAGCTGCCGGTGTCGTCGAAAAGCAAAAACACATCGACAATATTCGTCAAAGCGCCAGTGTTCGGAAGCGTGATCGACACGTTTTGACGATAGCTTTGTCCTTGAGCAAGCGATTGGGTAATACTCAACGGATTCACGTTGCCCACAGCCGGATTGCTCGTTCCCAATGGCCACAAGATCCCACCAACGGTGGTCGGATACGTGTGCTCATGCTCAGGCGGATCAATCGACCGAACCACGTACTTGCCGGGGCTCAAATTCAAAAACGCATAGGAGCCATCGGCCCCGGAAATGGTCGATGGCTCGCCCGCATCGAGAAGTTCATTTCGATTGATATCCAAGAAGATCGTCACGCCAGGCATCCCCGGTTCGCCCGGATCGCGGAGATGGTTACCGTTGAGGTCGTCGAACTTGATACCCCGTATCTCATTGGGACGAAAAACAGCCGCGACGTTGACACCCGTTCGATTCTCGGCTCCCGTCATCGTGACGGTGTGCATAAGTTCTGAGAGAGGGGTCGCGCTAAGCAACGCCGGAACAATGTGCCGAACAACGTAAGTTCCTTCAGCCAGATGGGTAAACGAATAGCTTCCTGATTCATCCGTGGCGGGTGTATAGAATAAATCAGCCGTCGTGACCGATGATGGTTCGCCTGCATCCAATTGCGAATTTTTGTTGAGGTCAAGATACGCTGTCAATCCAGACAGACCACGTTCTCCAACATCTCGAACCCCGTTCTTATTGTTGTCGGCAAAAACGACGCCGCTGATCGACGAGTCTTTGAGTTGTGCTTCACCGAAGCTAATCCCTGTCCGACTTTCACTGCCGCGCAGCGAGATCGTTTGTTTGTTGACAACGGGGGCGGAAGCTCGCCAGCCGATCATCGGAACAACGGCCACGGTAACCGTTCCAGGCGTAATATTGGAGAGCAAATAACCTCCATCACCGCCCGTGATATTTTGCAACTCGCCCACCGTAAGCAGGCCATCGTTGTTATCATCCAAGAAGACCGTCCAGCCAGCGAGACCGTTGTCGTCAACGTCGCGAACGCCATTTCCGTTGACATCATTCCAGACCACGCCGGCAATGGATCCAGGCGAGGAAGCCGTCACGCTGTAGTTTGCGAAGTCCGGTGCAGCCGTATCAATGCCCGAACGCACTGCAACGGTCACACGATCGCTGAACGTGGTTGTAACAACCCACCCCGCCGGCAAGACTTCTTGAACTTCGTAGTCGCCTACCTGGAGTTCGAGGAAAGCGTAATTTCCATTTGCATCGGTCGTGGTAACTGGCTCAAACGGATCCAACGTACGATTACGATTGGAATCGACAAAGACCTGCCAACCCGCCAGTGGTGGATCGAGAAACGCACCGGTCAACGTATTGATGTCACGGATACCATTTCGGTTGATGTCGTTCCATATCTTGCCACTGATTGATCCATTGAGCGTCGTAAAGTTTGCGAAGTCGTTAGCTGTCGCGATTGCTCCGCCCGCAACCGTAACCGTTTGTTTGTTATCCTTGAGCGGTGAGACATCCCAACCAGCGGGTAGAATCTCGACCACTTCATAGTCGCCAGCGAGCAGACTAAGAAATCCATATCGACCGTTGACGTCGGTTGTCGTCGAAGGTTCCGAGGCATCCAAAGTGCGATTATTGTTGAGGTCCAGGAAAACCGTCCAGCCTTCGATACCGGGTTCAAGAAACTCGCCTGGGATCGCCGAAGGAGCCCGCACTCCGTCGGCATTGAGATCGTTAAACACGGTCCCTTGAATCCCTCCGTTCGATAGACTGAAATTTGCGAAGTCGAGAACAACTTGCGTTCGCGAAACAACTGCCGCCGTTTGCTTGTTGTCAAACGTTGGAGAGATATCCCAGTTCGCTGGAACGACTTCGAAGACTTCGTAGTCTCCAGGTGGCAAGTCGAGAAATTGGTACTTGCCGTCTGCATCGGTAATCGTTTGTGGTTCGGTTGCATCCGACGTGTTGTTCTTATTCAAGTCGAGAAAAACAGTCCACCCCGCCAACCCTGGCTCCGAAAAATCTCCAGAGGTTGGATGAGTCGCGCGGATTCCGTTGTGATCCAAATCATTCCAAATGGTGCCCTTGATATCGCCACCTGAAAAAACAAAGAAATCAGCCCGAACATTGCCACTCGTTCCAACCAATACTTCGCGAGTCTCCGGAGATGTGGGGACCCAGTCCGGTTTCACAACTATCCCGACGCGATATGTTCCGGCAGCGATCGAGTTGAATCGATAATCGCCATCCACATTGGTTAACGCTGTGGGTTCACCAATTGTCAATGCATTGTCTTTGTTCAAATCGAGATAGGCTGTCCAGCCAGCCACCCCATTCTCACCGTTGTTTCGAAAGCCATTTCTATCCACGTCTTCGTAGACCGTACCAATCAGGTTGGCCGCCATAAGCTGTCGCGGTTCAAGCGATTCGAGAAAAAGCCGCCGAAAGCGATTCCTTGTTCGCTTGTCGCCTGATTCCGATTGATTTCCAAACAGACGCGAAGATGAATGGCGATTTTTTTGATTGGCAGGCACAGCCCCAAGCTCCCTAGCTTTCCGACAAGAGGGAATCATGGCTTTTCTTTCTTTGAGAAGGACAAGCCTCGACTTCCATTCGAAAGTCGAGGTTTTTTAGAAAACAACCCTAACGTATATTTTTTCGAGATCGAAGTATGCCAGGGAAATCCCTAGTCCATACGTTTCGAAGAATCGCGTTGGAACAATGGAAAAGCCACCAGTAGAAGACGCGAACATGTATCGGAACAATCGATTCGGCTCCCATTGCACCGACAAGAAAGCGCGTTACAGAGCGAAGTCAACGGCATCGGAATCGAGGTCGTTCGAGTGGGGCTCAAATCATCGACGACTGGAGACAGGAGATGCTGGTGGTCGCGGAAGCATCATCAGCGCTCGACATCGGATACCGAACCCGCGTTTAACAAAATCGTGGCCACTCAAGCTTTCATTCACTCGCTAGGAACCAATCCGCTTGCGCTCGGCTACGAATGTAGCCGAGGAAGGTTGCGTTTCAGTGAGATTCGGAGACCTATTTTTTGACAGTTACCGGTGGCGTTGCAAAGGTTGCGCTCGTGATGGGAGTTAACGTCACGGTGCCGCCAGCAGCAGTTGTGATCGACGACAGCGTGACCACGGAAGCCGTGGTGATGGCTGGTACGTTGCTCTTAAGTGTAAGCTTTCCCTTACCTTTTGTTCCGATAAGTACCGTACCGACAGAGACACTTGAACTCGTCGCATCGACCGCTATCGACACGTCGATCTTCGCACCGGGAGTTCCGTTGCTCACTTCGACCTCAAGCTTACTGAAAACTAAGCCATGCTCGGTTTCGCTTTCATATTCGGCTTTGCCAGTAAGTTTGCTGGCCGTATCGACAAGTGCGGCTCGGAGGTGGGTTTCCTGGTGAATCGGGGGCGTGTTCGTTGGAACGGCGAGCGATCCGCTGGCAAGCTGCGTCACGGCACCCGCCGCATTCGTCATACTGAGCGACACGACGTCGCCAGCCGCAAGTGCTGACAAGCCGCTCTTGAATTCCAATTTACCAGTACCAAGTAAACCAATCGTTATTTTGCCGACCGGCGTGCTCTGCCCCGCCGCGTTCGTCACCGTCACGTCGATTACATCCCCAGCGACAGCACCGGCGACTTGAACTTTAAACTCTTGAACGACGGTCCCTAACTTCGTTTCGGTCTCGAATTTGGCGATCCCCGTGATTTTGCTTGCACCAGCGGGATCGACAAGGGTCGCCACGAGATGAGATTCGCTCAACTGCGATGAGGAAGGGGTGGAAGTGCTCACGATTGCCGGCCGTGACTCGGAGCGATGGGATTGTCCGACGGTTTGAAAACCTGAAAGTAATCGTCTCGACTCAAGAGTTTCTACCGTAAGTTTCAGTTTCGACGTCCGACGAGTGGTACGAATAGACATGATCGCTTAGCTCCATAGAAAAATGAGAGGGGTAGAGTCGCATGGGAGCGTGGATGGATCTCCGCATACGACTCCAGAAAAGTCCTTCTCAGAACGTGTGGTCAGTTCGAAGTATTCGGTTCGTCCTGTTCACACGACTGAACAAACCAAACCTTACAGAAGTGCGTCACCGAAGTCTGCCGGGGGAAACCCCATTTCTCAAATTATTCTTTTCGCAATCACTTCGACGAATCGTGTTCGGG
>JANOAI010000013.1:0-14259 GCA_031411055.1 Pirellulaceae bacterium | reverse complement strand
GTCACCTTCCGCACCGAATTCAATGCAAACTCCAACAGATGGGGGATTTAAGTCACCGACATTACCAACTCTTCCATCGCCGACGAATGGGACATCCCTCCCTCCAAAATCCGGTGAAGGCAGCGTGCGACAAGCAAGTCTAGGTTTACCGAACGACCTTGATCCTCAAGCGGTATCACAAAGCCGTATCGAAATGCCTCCAATCGTTGCCGCGGCTTCGTATTCAAACTCGAGACCGAGCAGCACGAAGTCGGTCCTTGATAACAAGGTTGTCGAAATCGGATTTCACCCAACACTTTGCCGAGGGCAAAACCTCAATAAAGAAGAGGGCGATGATGGACTCTATCTCGTACTACAGCCTCGAAATCAATCGAGCGAAATCATCGACCAACCCGCGGCCGTGACGATTGTTGCGATGGATCCAAAACGCCCCCAAGGGGAAGCCCGCATTGGCCGGTGGACCCTTTCGGAGGAAGAGATTGAAGCTGCATTGGAACCAATCGGTATCTCGCACGGTTACCACGTTTCTTTGCCTTGGCAAGAAATCGCTCCCCTCGGCGACACCGTTCAAGTTCACGTCCGCTACGAAATGCAGGACGGACGACGCTTAATCAATGAGCGACGAATCCAGCTTCATGTACCTTCCACTGCCAGCAATGTTTGGACACCGCGCGTTCCAAAATGACACCTCAAGATGCCATCGATTTAGTTCGCAGTGCGATTATCATGTCGCTTTTAATGGGGGCACCACTCTTAATTGTTGGGATGGTTGTTGGGATGGTCATCAGCTTGATTCAGGCCCTAACCCAGATTCAAGATCAAACCGTGAGTACCGTCCCCAAGCTATTAGCGATGATCGTTGCGATGATTATTACGCTGCCATGGCTAACCGATCGCATGATTGAGTATTCACGCGAGCTCATTCGTGATATACCGAACCACATCTCGCAACGATAACGGTTAATGGGAGGTGGTCATGGATTTCGCCGCCCTATTACAAGGCCCGCTATGGGCATTTCTGTGTGTCCTCTCTCGCACAGGGACGTTGCTCACCATGCTGCCACCGCTCCGTGGCAGCCAAGTTCCAATGCGTGTTCGGGCGCTATTGGCAATCATGTTGGCGTTTGCCGTAACGCCACTTGTTATGACAAACGCCTCGCCCCCGCCAAATAATCTATTGGTGATGGGGATTCAATTGGCCAAAGAAGTACTGCTAGGCGTTCTCTTTGGAACAGCCGTTCATGTCGTAGTGACGGGCCTGCAGTTCGGCGGCCAAATCATGAGTTCGCTTGCGAGCATGGACTTAGCCGAGGGAGCTGATCCGACGACTGAAGAAACAACGTCTGTAATCAATCAGATGCTTTCATGGGTTGCGATGGCCATGTTCCTCGCTCTTGGGGGGCATCGACAGCTCCTAAGCTGCTGTCTCGACTCGTTCTCTCACTATCCGGCCGGAGCAATTTTGGCTGAACAACATTGGCTGTTGCACTTTCAAGAATTGCTTACCCATAGCATCACCATTGGGATACGAGCCGCTGCACCCGTCGCGATTGCATTGCTCATCGCGAATCTCGTTACGGCGATTGTTGGACGCACCCTGCCGCAAATGAATATTATGGCAATTGGTTTTAACATCAACGTATTTGTGCTTCTTTTGATGTTGGTCTTGTCGATTGGCGGAATGGGTTGGATATTTCAGAACGAACTTGCGACTTGGATTTATCGAATTCAGAACTTGTTTCCACCGGTGATTGCGAATGGCTGATCAAGCTGGTGATAAGAAACACGAGGCTTCCCAGTATCGTCGCGACAAAGCTCGCGAGGAGGGAAACGTCGTAAAAAGCCAGGATCTCGGTTCGGCATTCTTGTTGCTCGTCGGGATCGTGTCGCTTGATTTCTTTGGGCCTTCGGCCTTTCGAGCTCTCTCGAATATGCTTTCGAATCAGCTTAGCCAATCCTGGTACTTGGAAGCAGATTCACGCACGCCGATCATCAATCTCGTTTCTCTCCTACAGCAAGCCGCATTTGCGACGGTCCCCTTGATGCTCATGGTGTTCGCCTCAGCCGTTGTCGTTAACTTCGGTCAAGTAGGTTTTCTTTGGTTGCCAGACAAACTGGGAATCGATTTTTCACGCATTGATCCGATGAAGGGGTTTGGTCGACTTTTTTCGATCCAAAGTGCCAGTCGGTTGGGCTTTGGACTATTGAAAATCACGATCGTCACGATCGTGCTGATCCTCGGTATCTGGGGGCGATGGAATGAGCTTATCGGATTGGTTGGGGCATCGACGGAAGGCGTCGGGGCCTACGTCTGGGAGACGATGATCAGTCTCGTGCGACAGGCTGCGGTGGCACTTCTAGTCCTTGCCGTTCTTGAGTACGGTTTTCAAAAGTGGAAGTATGAGCAAGATCTCATGATGACAGATGAAGAGGTTCGTGAGGAGATGAAGTCGACGCAAGGTGATCCGCAGATTAAAGCCAGGCGTCGACGTGTTCAGAAAGAAATTGCCTCACAAAGGTTGCTTAGCGAAGTTCCAAAATCCGATGTTGTCATTACCAATCCAACAGAACTGGCTATCGCATTAAAGTATGATCCGAAAACCATGAAGGCACCCATTGTCGTCGCGAAGGGTGCCGAGCTTGTTGCAGCTCGAATTCGCAAAATCGCATTGGAGAACGGGATTCCGATTGTCGAAAGAAAGCCTTTGGCACAGGCTTTGTTCAAAAACGTCGATATCGGAAAACCCATTCCTGCCGACCAGTATGCGGCGGTCGCAGAAGTTCTGAAGTACGTTTATCAAGTACGAAAGAAATCGGTCGACGACATACTCAAGAGTGCCTAGCTGGACAGCGCCAAGTTTGCGTTGGAGTCCAGGCTTTAGCCGCGTTTAGCGCATCCAAGGTGCTCTGCGCCTAAAGGCTATACTCCAACGAATTTGCGACGAATTTTCATGCTCAACATGGCGCTGTCCAACTAGTATTCACACGTAATCCCAAACCAGGATACGGATTAGCATCGTGGTTTCAAGAGTAGGATGAAGCGATTGGTCTTCCATGCAAACCGCAAGACGAGAGGTCGGATACGTCGCATGCGAGAGCGACGAGCGATTCTCCGTCAGCCAAATGAAAATACGATATGTTGCTCGTTAGACGAGTACGAGCTTCGCCACCAGAGCTTGTTGGGCGATAATAATCGGATGCGAAACGTGCTTGAATAATTCAAAGATCGTTTCGTTCTTTTCTTGCCGCACTACCTTCCCTTCGACCGAGGATTTCGTTCCATCAGGAAAGTGAATATCGGCCTCGATGAGTTTTTTGCCAAGATATTCGGTACTGGCTTCTGAAGCGAATCGAAGTCCACCCTCGGATATTTCACGCACGTCATAACATTCACCATTCACAACCAATACTGGTTGAGACCCGAGGGGATAGGTGAGTCGAAAATGTTCACGGCGTTGGGCCGAAGCGTTTGGATTGTTCATCGATTTCTCGTCATCTTTCTTATAGCGGAAGTAGAACGTTGGAGTAGCTTTGAAATGTTCCGGATTCGACTGCACGAATGGTAGCCGTACTGAGATATTGAAAAATCCAGCGTCCTATTGTCCGAATTCGCTATCCAAAAGCTACATCACAGACAGCTCATTCGATTGGTAATCTTGCTCTGCAACCACGTGAATTCATTACACAAAATCTGTTTGTAACGATTATTCAAAAAAGACCACAAAGCGCACGACTCGATCGATCAAAAGAATTCAGATCGAGTTGACAGAATATTCGGCATAACTCTCAAAGCCAACGCATTCCGCATCTCTTTTTTGTAACTCAAGGATAACGCAATCGTCCAACCCTGCGAAAGTGCCGATTTATATTGAAGTATGTCCCACTCTCATTTTAGCACGATTTCTCCGCCAAGCGACCAGCAATGGGACGCCTTTGTCGCGTCGTTGCATCGCGTCTGGGAGTTCGCGCCCGACTTTTCATTAGAGGGGCATCTTAGTCTTGCCGGTCGTTCCGTTTTGGTATTTGATGAAGACCAACAATGCAATCAAAACCTGGTAGATCAATTCATTAATGTTGGATTACAAGCGCGTTCCGCGATCGACATTCAACAGGCTTTCGACTTGCTCCATTGCCATCAGTTCGACTTGATCGTTATTCTCGATCGGGCTTCAACTTCCAAGGGCAAACAAGTGTGCGAATACGTTTCCGACTCGCCGATGCATAGCGATATCGCAGTCTTGATTCTCAGCAATGCAGATTCATCTGAAGCGATTTGGAATTGGCGCAAGTTAGGGGCCAAGTATTTTCTTCGGATTCCATATGATCCGTATGTTCTACTCACATTGATGGCGTCATCGGTCGAGCAGAATCGGCAAATAACCTGAGTATTGATGTAGAAGTGACCGTCGCGGAGCGACGGTTGACTTTGGAAACCGGCCGCAGAATAAGCAAACGAGTCATGACCGCCGCAAGTGTCAATCGACTTCTTTGGGTTCTGGCAAAAAGAAACCGGCAATCAACGCGATCACGGCAATGGTCGTCGCCACATAGCCAGCAGCGAGCGCGACGTGCATTGGTAAAACACCTTTGGCGGCGTCGGTAACCATCAATGGGGCAACGTAACTAGTCGTGACTAATGCCATACTTGTCCCGATCATTCTTCCCCCGACGTTTGTCGCGAAGCTACCGCCTGTCCCTCGCAAATGCATCGGGAAGACTTTGGGGAGATACTCGCCGAAGTAACTAAACTGGCCAACGGTCAATAGTCCGCAAAGGCCATAAGCCCAGAGGAAGGTGTTCCCTCCTATTCCAAAGAATACAAAATAGGTCAGTGGAACCATAATGAGGAGTGGCACTTGAAATAGCTTGAGAAGCAGCACTCGTTTCATTCCCATAATTACGAAGACCGCCAACAATAGGCGACCAATCAATCCTCCGATTTCTTGATGAAGCTGCACTTTGTCGCCATACTCTTTGATCTCTTCAGCATGCGGCTTCTGCTTTCCAAAGTTAGCTTTGATCTCTTTCTTCAGATCGGCCCGCTTCGGATCGTCCTTTGCGAGTTTGTTCAGCTCCGAATTCAAAGCCTCAGACTCTTTGCGAAGTGGCGCTAGCTCTTTCGAAAATTTGCTCATTTCTGGCAAGCCTGGTGTCACGCGTGCCACCGTGACTTGTAACGCGCCAAAAGCGATCCCGTAGGCGCATGCGGATAGGATCGTCGTGACCACGGTAACACGAATGAGTTCGGGTGAGAAAAGCCCGGCGAAACTAGGACGCTTCAAAGTGCCTGCTTTACGGCGCTCTTTCCAGATTTGGCTCTCGGGAACGAATGGCAAGAGCAAAGCAATCGGAATAGCTGGGAAAATGCCGGTCATCAAGGTGTACCGCCATGCACCGGGCATTTCCGAACCCAATGCGAGCGGCAGTCCAAAGCCAGGCAATGAACCACTCTTGATGAGTTCACTAATCTGAATACTGACCGCTGTGACCAGCACACCACCAAGCGACGCAAACATCTGGGTGATCCCCAGCCATTTTTCCTTCTGTTTGCGGTCCTGGAAAACTTCAGCCAACCAAGTAATGGCCGCCACGAACTCGACGCAAACGCCAATAAAGGTCGTGCTGCGGAAAAAGATAAAGGTCGGTAAGTTTGTCGCGTACGCGGCACAAAATGGCGAAAGAGAATAGACAAAAATACTAGCCGCCATGATCGTCTTACGACCAAAACGATCGACTAACCAACCGCCCCATAAGCCGAAGACGCCACCACATACGGCCGCAATCCAAAGCAACCGACCAACCCATACCGTAACCAACGGATTATTGAGTGGCACTTCAAGCAGTTCCGCAATCGCTGGTGCGGCTACCAGCGGCGTCATCAAGAGTTCGTAAGTATCAAAGAGAAATCCGATACTTGCAATAAGGATGATTAGCCAAGTGACTACTGAGAATTTTGGAGAATCAGGATTGTTCATGGAGGGAGTATTAGAAGCGGTGGGAGTATGGGGAGGTCAGTCGCATTACAGTAACATGTATATCATTGGCAATTCGACATTCCATATCGTAATCGATTCATCGAGCGACATAACACGGTTGCAGGATTTCATTCCAATTTCCGTCCCCCGGCAGTCGGTTCCGAATGACTCACCGGAAAACATCCTACGAATCCGCTATTTTAAACTTGGCGAACGCAGTCGACGAAATATCTTCGCACTCCGTCTATTTCCTCTTCAACGAGTCCATGGATATCTGTGTCAAACCCAGGGAATTTTTCGTTAAACATGCGAGCGAATCGAAGGTATTCGACGATGGATTTGTTGAATCGTTCGCCGGGAATCAGGAGAGGGATGCCGGGTGGGTAAGGTGTAAGGAGCACCGCCGTCGCTCGCCCTTCAAGATGATCGATCTCGACTCGGTCGACTTCGTCGTGAGCCATCATCGCGAAAGCGTCCGATGGCTTCATGGCAGGCTGCATGGGTGACAAATACATTTCAGTGGTCACGCGGGCCACGTCGTTGGCTTTGTAGGTGTCGTGAAGCTGTTGCGACAAATCCCGCAGTCCGATCGCTTCGTACTTTGGAAACTGCTTGGCGAACTCGGGAAGAATCTTCCACATCGGCTGATTCTTGTCGTAGTCGTCCTTGAATTGCTGAAGGGCGCTGAGCAACGTATTCCAGCGTCCCTTGGTAATTCCAATCGTGAACATAATGAAGAAGGAATAGAGCCCTGTTTTTTCGACGATAACACCGTGTTCGACTAAGTAGCGAGTCACAATCGAAGCCGGTATTCCGGTGGAAGCAAACTTGCCCGATACATCCAATCCAGGCGTGATCACCGTGGCTTTGATTGGATCGAGCATGTTGAAGTCAGGTGCCAGATTCCCAAATCCATGCCAGTTTTCATCGGCCCGCAAAACCCAGTCTTCGCGTTCGCCAATTCCTTCTTCGGCTAAGTAGTCTGGTCCCCAAACCTTAAACCACCAATCACTTCCGTACTCATCGTCGACCTTCCGCATCGCTCGTCGAAAATCAATGGCTTCCATAATGGACTCCTCGACCAAAGCCATACCACCGGGTGGTTCCATCATGGCGGCTGCAACGTCACACGATGCAATAATTGCATACTGAGGCGACGTTGACGTGTGCATCAAATAGGCTTCGTTGAAGGTGTGTCTATCCAGTTTTTTCCCCACCGGCTCTTGCACGAGGATCTGCGAGGCTTGAGAAATACCGGCAAGCAACTTATGCGTTGAGTGGGTTGCGAAGATCATCGAATCCTTGGCATGCTCACGCCCGGGCCCAATCGCGTGCATGTCTTTGTAAAACGGATGAAAGGCCGCATGTGGCAACCAAGCTTCGTCAAAATGCAACGTTCCGATGCGGCCATCCAGCATTTCTTTGAGATTCTCAACGTTGTAGACGATGCCGTCGTAGGTGCTTTGAGTAATCGTTAGGATGCGTGGCTTTCGATCCGGGTGCCTTTCTTGAGCTTTTTTGGCGAACGGATTGGCATCGATCTTCTTTTGGATATTCTCCAGCCGAAACTCATCACGAGGAATGGGACCGATAATGCCAAGATTGTTTCGCGTCGGTGTCAGAAAGACCGGTACCGCGCCGGTCATAATAATCGCGTGCAAAATTGACTTGTGACAGTTGCGATCGACGACAACGATGTCTTCATTGGCAACGGTCGAGTGCCAGACAATCTTGTTGGACGTTGATGTTCCATTGGTAACGAAAAAACAGTGGTCGGCGCCAAAAATCCGAGCTGCATTGCGCTCCGAAGCGGCCACGGGACCCGTATGATCCAGCAACTGCCCCAATTCTTCGACGGCATTGCAAACATCGGCCCGAAGCATATTCTCGCCAAAGAACTGGTGGAACATTTGCCCCACCGGACTTTTCAAGAACGCAACGCCGCCAGAGTGCCCGGGACAGTGCCAGGAATACGACCCATCCGACGCATAGTGCACCATGGCTCGGAAAAAGGGTGGTGCCAAGCCGTCGGTGTAGGCTTTCGCTTCCCGCATAATGTGTCGCGCTACGAACTCGGGCGTATCCTCAAACATGTGGATGAAGCCGTGAAGTTCCCGTAAAATGTCATTTGGGATATGCCGCGACGTTCGTGTTTCACCATAAAGAAAGATCGGGATATCGGAGTTTTTAAAGCGAATTTCGCTAATAAAAGCCCTCAAGTTATTCAATGCGGCTTCGGTTGCGAATTCGTCGTCGTCGATCGATAGGATAAAGGCCGATGCGCGACTTTGTTGCTGAGCGAATTGAGAAAGGTCGCCATAGTTCGTCACGCCGACTACTTCGTTTCCTTCTCGTTCAATGGCTTCTGCAAGCGCTCGAATCCCCAGGCCAGAGGCGTTTCCCGATCGGAAGTCTTCGTCGATAATGACGATCGGAAATTTAAATTTCATCGATGTTCTCTATGGTGAATGCGAAAGTTCCAACATTCGCTTGATCGGATAAATTCCTCCCTCGGCGAAACGATAATCGTGACCTACGAAGCCGTCTACGCAAAGGGGGTAAATCGGGCTAACCTTCCACTTTTACCCTATTCTTAATCTGAACCATGGCCAACCTGATCCTCGCAAGTAGCTCACCTCGCCGGCGCGAACTTCTCACCTCTGCGGGCTACGCTTTCCAGGTGATTGAGCCTGACCCGAATGCCGAGTGCGGAATTTGCTCGCGCGAGACACCCCCGGAAATGGTCGCTCGGTTGGCGTATCAGAAAGCTGCCAACGTGGTTGAGAAAATCGATGACGGGGTTGTGGTGGGCTGTGACACGGTAGCCGAGTGTATGGGGCTTATTCTTGGAAAGCCCCACGACCGGCGTCATGCTCAGGAAATGCTGGAACGACTTCGAGGCCGCCCCCATTCCGTCTACAGCGGCGTTTGCGTCTGGGATAAGCAGTCGGCTAAACGTAGCGTCCAAGTCGATGTATCACGCTTGACAATGGATCCGATCAGTGACCTGGAACTCCAGGCCTATCTCGAAACCGACTTGTGGATCGGCAAAGCTGGTGCCTTTGGATTCCAAGACGGACCGGCTTGGATTCATTTGACTGAAGGCTCACCGTCCAATGTCGTCGGTCTTCCGATGGAACTCCTGAAATCGATGTTATCCGAGTTTGGATTCCACTTATAAGGAAAAAAACTTCTTTAGCACGTTCCCTGCTTATTTTTTTAGAATCGATCCCTTTCTAAATCAAGAACGGGCATACGTCCCGCCGACCAACTTTCGGGGGATGGAGTCTCTACCGAACAATTCGCATCATGGTTGCGTGGATCTGCAGCTGCTGCTAAACGACTGGTCATTATCGGAGTAGACTCGATCATGTGGCGCGCTTTTTTCTGTGCAATCGGAATCGTCCTGCTTATCCTTGGCGTCGAATGCCTGCTGATTGACAGCGCCGTACTTGCGGCGGGTGTTGTCGACGATCCAATGCCTGTTCGCAATTCAGGCCTTTTCGGTGGCGTTAACATTCAAGCCAATCAAAATCGAATTTTTCGACCCGCCGAATGGATTCCCTGGAGCTTGCTCGCTTCTGGCGCTTTCACCTTGCTCTACGCCGTATCGCTTCGACGAAACAATGTCTAGTTGAGTGCGGGCTATCCGGGCGTTATCCAATGAATCGGATAACGCTCGGGCGGATCTCGACTGAGTTCCAGCGGTCGCTGAAGCGCTGCGCAGAATTAATCTTTACTGAGCGACCAGCCTGTTCGAGGTGTGCGACTCAGGAATCGATTCGCCGCTTCGTTATTCGTGATTCGCATCGCTTTGCTGTCCCATAGGATCTTGCCACCAGCTCGGAAGGCAACGTTTCCGAGGTGATTGGCTTCCGTAAGCGGACCAGCATAACTAAATGAACTGGATGTTGGCGAACCTGTTCGACAAGCCAACAGCCACTCTTCGTGCTGACCAGGAGAATCTGGAATGAACGGCGTTGGCGTCTGAAAGTCTTGAAAGCTTTCTTCCGGCAAGAGTACATGATGTTTATAGTCCGACAATAACATCCCTTTGTCGCCAACAAACAAAACTCCGCTTGCAAACGGTGGGATCTTGCCCTCTTCGAGCAATTTCGGTTTATGTTTTCCCTGGTACCATGTCAGACGGCACGGCGGAAGTGGACCACGCGCCCCGTACTCATACACAGCCGTCATCGAAGCGGGCGCAATCTCAGGGTGGGGCCATTCGCCAAATCCTTCAACACTTAACGGCGCATCCAATTTCAACGCCCAATAAGGGAGGTCGTTCCAATGGCTTCCCAAGTCCGACATCGTGCCATTCCCGAAATCCCACCAACGATACCAATTCGGCCCCGGAAAATAGACATCATGATAGGGTCGTTCTGCGGCCGGACCTAACCAGAGGTCCCAATCGAGATACTCAGGCGGCTCCATTTTCTCCGTGGGCCTCTCGGTTACATATACCCGATCCTTATTGGCAAGCGAATCCTCTTCGGATTGAAGGCCCCATGCACGAGCGACCCAAACATGCACTTCAGTAACCGCGCCGATCGCCTGGCTTTGAATCAACTCCACGACACGATGGTAATTCTCGCTGGCATGCATTTGCGTCCCCATTTGCGTTGCAACGCCAGCTTTGGCTGCAACTTCCGTAATCAGCCTCGCTTCCGCGACATTGTGCGTAAGGGGTTTTTCGCAATAAACATGCTTACCAAGTTTCAAGGCTGGTAGTACTGCATAGGCATGCGTGTGCTCAGCAATACTTACCACAACGCCGTCGATGTCCTTGGCGTCTTCATAGATCTTGCGGAAATCCGAGTAGGTTCGAGCTGAAGGAAATAATTCCGATGCCGAAGTCAAATGCCGACGGTCAACGTCGCAAAGTGCAACGACTTCAACGTTTGGATCCTTGGTGATCGTGGATAAATTTGCTTTTCCCCGACCACCAACACCAATAAACGCTAAGCGGAGTTTGCCATTTTCTACTGCAAGTGCCCGCTTCGTGGGCAATGCTGCCGCGAGACCAATCATGCCCCCTGCCTTGAGCACGTCCCGACGTAAAAGTGAGTGCCTGATCTTTTGAACGTCCACGATGAGCTCGCTCCTTCAAGAGTTTTGACGGGCTTTTTGCAGTTCGCTTTGCAAGTTCTTTTTGAGCGCAATCCGTCTGTCGATTGCGTCGCTAGTATAGCCTAAATCGCAAATGGATTCTAGTTTTGCAACTGTGCTGTCGTCACCATAGTAGCTAGATAATAGACGAGCAAATTCGAAGGCTTCAGTCGATGACGCAACCAACCAGCTACCAACGGCATCACGCGGAGCCAAAAAGTCATACCGCGAACAGGGCGACAAGAACGGCTCCGATAAATCAAATTTCCTTGCTCGGTGATACTCCACCATAAGTTTGTTAATCGAATTCAAACCAGCCGACCGATTGCCAAGCTCAAAAGAAATTCTGGCAAGCGTTGCCTGACGAACAAATTCGACGTGCTGACTTTCGCATAAGGTAGCCATGACGCGCCCGGCCAAGACCAAGGCAACATATCGTTCCGCGGGCGGTCGCAAAAAGTCACGACTGATGCCATAAAGATTCATTGCCTCGATAACCTTCGTCGATTTCCCGGCAGCCACAGTCTCCTTCCAGTCCTTTAGCAGTCGCTCCGAATACGGAAACTTGTAAAGCCACTGACGATAGTCATGTGCGCCCGGCCCCTTTGAAGCAGCCAGCACTTGAGCATAAATCGAGTCTGAAAGGTCTTCCCGACTTATCAATAGCCGTTGCGACGAAAGCTGTGCCGCCCGATCCGGTTTGCACGCGAAAAGGTTCAACACAAATACATCAACCGTCGAATTGGTTTCGAAAGGAACGAGCATGTTTAAGCCTGGCAAAAGACGGTATGCGTCGTACCCCATCGCAGCCAGTTTTTGGGTCGTGGAGAATTCTTGCTCGTCGGAAGTCTTAATCTCGTACTGGATCAGTGGGGAATATTCCTTCAAAAATCGGGCTCCTCCCAGAACAATTGCGGTCTCTTCTCCCTCGGCATCGATTTTGATAAAGTCCACTTTAGGCCAACGATGCACATCATGCCACGCATCGAGAGTTGTACATTCCACCGTCACAGTGGGTTGAGAGGCATCCACTTCTGGGTGAAAAATAGTCGTTCCTTCGCTCAAGGGACGCACAATGAGCTTTCGAAGGCCTGCCCGATCCGAGACTACTCGAGGATGAATTTTGACGTTGGAAAGCTGATTTAGCTGAAGGCTTTGTTCGATGAGACCAATATGATCTGCGAGTGGTTCAAACGTATGTACAACTCCTGCATTACCGACACGTTTTGCCATCGATAGCGTATAAACGCCTAGCCCGCCACCGATATCGAGTGCACGATCTCCAGGCTGAAGCAATCGTCGTACAAATCGAATCTCATCTTCAAACCAATCTTGCTGTTCGGCAAGAACATAGGAAGTAAGCTGAGAAATCTTCATTGGGACGACGACTTGGACACCATCCGTCATCGGCAGTACTACTGTTTCCATTCGCCTATCGCACACAAACTAGATTAAGTAAGTTTCAAAGATATCGTCGAACGACATCATCAAGTCCGTATTCTATTCGCCTTATCTCATCCTGTCTTCTACCCGAAAGCAGAGGCAGAATGACCTCTGCGAGTCGCAACGTGCGTTGCCACTAATCGAAGAGCTTTTCGCCCTCAGAGAGCTCCTCGGATTCGTCGTCTTCCTCGTTGGCCTTCGGTAAAATGGCGATAGGGTCAAGTTGAATCCACGCCGGAGTCGTTGCAAGAATCGTTGCAAGAATCTGGGCTCCTTGAAGGACCCAAATCGCAATCCCTGTCGTTAGCACTGTCTGAAAAGCTATTCTCTCAAGACTCATGCTCGAATGGGCATGTTCGATATCTACTCGATTGCTGACAAACGTGAGTAACGTGATTTCCTCGTTCTCGTTGCGTCGATACCGCCGCTCAGCTGATAGTTGACGCTGAATACTCGAATGTTCATCGTGAATAGAGTTTAGTTCAAATGTTGCATCGCTCAGGATCAGGGTAAAACTTTCGCTCCCTCTTTCGTCTTCGTCCAGATTACTGGGCGCAGGACCTACCGATGGAGCCGTATTGGCAGGTT
Source organism: Pirellulaceae bacterium (assembly GCA_031411055.1). GTDB lineage: Bacteria > Planctomycetota > Planctomycetia > Pirellulales > Pirellulaceae > JAIYDQ01. Next base: position 1,141 of record JANOAI010000013.1, on the reverse strand, counting down.
GGCTGGCAGCCACAGCAGCTTGAGGAACTGTGTTTTCGGGACCTACCGCGGGGGGCGGGATGGGTACGATGGGGTCCGTATCACCACCTCCAGAACCATCTCCGCTTCCATCGCCCGAACCGCCACCGCCACCTCCACCTCCGCCTCCGCCTCCGCCACCGGGTAGGTTGTTCGGAACGGTAACATTAATCGTTACCGTTACATCGTCAGAGGTCAAAAGACCGTCGGTGACGCGATACGTAAAGCTCGTCGACCCCACAAAGTTTGCTTGGGGCGTATAGATGAAACTTCCATCCGGATGCAAAGTTAAACTGCCAACATTCGGACCCGATACGAGAACCACGCTCAGCAAATCGCCGTCGACGTCCGAATCGTTGCCAAGTACACCGCTTGGCTGAACAACCAATATGTCAATGAAAGTCGTCGAATAAGCGTCATGGACACCCACTGGAGTTTCGTTCACGTCGATGATACTGATAAGCATGCTCGCCGTTGCAAACGATCCATCTTGGCTGGTCGCTCGGATCGTGATCGTGTGGCGATCGTTGGCTTCGTAGTTTAGCCCCAAACCGTTGGCGACCGTAACCACCCCCGTTACGCTATCGATCGTAAAACGACCGCTCGCGGAATCGTCTAAAGTGTAAACGATTGCATGCGTCGTTCCATCGCCATCGAAAGCGAAAGCCGTGATCGCTACTGTAGTACCGATAGCCGCGTTTTCATCGACGCGATTGATGAGACCATCGACATCTACTGGTACTGTCACATCGAATTCATCGATATCGCCCAGTTGAATCGTAAAGTTCAAGGTCGAAAACGAACCATCTTGGCTTGTCGCTCGGACCGTAATCGTGTGGAAAGTAGCGGATTCATAGTCCAACAAGCTTCCATCCGCCACCGTCACAATCCCTGTCAAGCTATCGATTGCGAAACGTCCACCGGCGTTACCATCCAAGCTGTAACTTATCGCATTCGTCGTCGCATCCGCATCAAAAGCCGAAGCCGTGATACCAACAGCGGTGCCATTAGCCGCGTTCTCATCCAGACGATCCAAAGCTGAATTGTTGTCGGTGATCGACGACGTATCAAACTCATCCACATCCTTGATCTGGATAGCGAAGACTGTATCCGCTATCGAGCC
>JANOAI010000012.1:0-12678 GCA_031411055.1 Pirellulaceae bacterium | reverse complement strand
AAAAATCGGCTAGCGCCTCAGGCTCAAGTTTTTCCATCGGTACTTTAAAGCGGCCTTTCACCTGAAGGCTAAAGCTGGACTACAAAACCCATGGCTGAGTTAGCCATTGTCCCCACGTCCAGTCAGGCGGCTTCATCCCGGGAATTGCAGTCCACCACGGAAGTTCATCAATGTCGCGTGGATCGCTTGAAGGAACTTCTTCCAACTCAAGCTTTGGTGGCGGATCCGGGACGAGCCAACCTCCTTCGCGATCCGGCAACCCTAACGCTCGATGATAGTCGTGTTGTTTTTCATCAAGCCAACGTTCTGTTTTGTCAGCCCGATCGTTTGGGAGGACTGTCTTTGCATGACTCAAGCGACGTCGGGCGAGTTCAAAGTCTTCTCGAGCCACCGATGCAAGCGCAAGATTGTGCCAAGCCGCGTCGTTCCAGGAATGCTTCGAGGCGGCGTCTTGCCATTTTTCTTCCGCGAGTTCCCAGCGTCCTTGTCGGGCCATCGCATTTCCATGGCGAATCTTTGAAGCGCCTGGTAGGAACCAAGGCAGAACCAAAGTCGCGTCTTCGGCCTTGGTCTTCGGTACGAGGAACAACCAGCTTTCGCAGGCAACGCCGTTGATCAAGCGATTTACGGGTTCCCCTGGTTGCGACAATACCGATGGATAAAGTCGTTCGGCTGTTTCCCGATCGATCTTTGTTAGATGGGAAGCGACGCGTTCTCCTGAAGCGACATCGGTCAGGGTCCAAGAAACGGCCATCTCTTCCGAAGGTCGACGTCGGAAATCAAACTTCCCTTTCTTCGGTTCCTGAGGCTTCGTCTTTGCTTGGATGATTTCGCCTTGAAGCACAACATCGGCATTCACGCGTCGGGCGGCACTCAATCCTGCGATGTCACTCGGCTGGCCATCAAACCCCGCCAGTTGAATGTTCGTCATCTCCTCGAGCATCTTGGGATGGAGAAATGCAATTGGGAATCCCGACTTCGGTTGATTCTGAATCATCGCTTCGTTGAGCTTCGCAGCCAGCTCAGGATCACCCATGATGGGAGCCATGGCGATCGAACTGATCGTCCTCGCTCGATAGGCGGACGGCTCCCAAACCATCATCGGTGCCGACATTCGACAGCCTGTCGAGGTCGCAACCAACAACACAACCAGAATCAGCCTGAGGTGGCACATGATTTCATCTCATTTGAAGAAAGAGAGATGATCGCAATGCCTGCGGCGTCGGCCTGTCGAATCACTTCCGCTTGATCGACGATAATCGTCTCACCGGCTTCAATCGCAATCGCTCGACCACCATATTTCTTCATTCGTTCAATCGTTTGGATACCAATCGTCGGCTGGTCAAATCGACGATCCTGTTGCGGCTTGGAAACTTTGATCAACGAAAAGCCACCGCGTGAGCAAACGGATCCCGTGCGGGCAATACAAGCATCCGTACCCTCGATTGCTTCCACAGCTAAAACAGTTTGATCGCGTACGGTAATACTTTGGCCAATATCGAAGCTGCCCATCTGTTTTGCGATCCGCCAGCCAAACTCGATGTCACGCATGCAAGTTGCATTGGGCTTGGTCCTGGTGAGGTTGCCTGGCCCAGCTAACAAATCCGGGGCATAGTCGGTCCCGGGGATAATTTCGATCCCACGGCGACGATACGAATTTACAACCGCCATGAGCAATCGATCGTCGTTGGAACCGAGACGACGGCTAATGACCGTACTGAAAAAAGTTCGGCAACATTCGAGATCGGGCATCAATCCGATCCATCCACGTCCATGGAACAACATCTTGTCTTTGAAAAGCTTCCCTGCGAGAACAACTTTGCGAACGCCATGCTCCCGGAATAGACGCTGTTGGGCCCCCAGCTTTCCAATGCCAACCCACCGTAGCGCATCCGACCAGTCTTGCAAGCGCGGATCGGCATGTTGCTCAATCGCCGCGACCACGACTCGATGATCGGACGATTTTAAGGCCATTGCCACCGACAGTGGGTAGTTTCCCCATCCTGCAACAATTCCAATCGGTTCGGACATACTCAAGCGGCTTTCGATATTGGAACGGATACGGTTTCTGGCTTGGCTTGAACTTTATCGACAATGGCTCGCAGTTCGCGTATCTCTTTACGCATTTCTGGAAGCCGCTTCGATGCGAAGAAGATCTGCGTCGATTCACGTTGAGGAATGGCTGGAGTTCCAAGCATTACTTCGCCTTCACTGATGTCGCCGACGATTCCGGACTGAGCACAAACTTTAACGCGCGACGCAATGTGGACGTGGTCACGGACTCCCGCTTGACCACCAAAGACGACATAGTCGCCCGTCGAGCAACTTCCGGCGATGCCTACTTGAGCGCACATCAAGTTGTGTCGACCGATGTGGTTATTGTGTCCAATTTGGACGAGGTTATCGATCTTCGTTCCCTCACCGATTCGCGTTGGACCGTAAGTGCCTCGATCGATGGTTGAGTTCGCTCCGATCTCGACGTCATCTTCGACTTCGACCCAACCCAACTGAGCTGTTCGGTCGTGCTTCCCGTTCTTGAATCGATAACCAAATCCGTTGGCACCTAGAACCACATTGGCATGCAGTGTGACTCGATCTCCAAGTACGGTATCAGGATAGAGAACAGCTCCCGGGAAGATTTCGCAATCATTTCCGATACGACAGTCCTTCATCACATGAACACCACCGTGAATTCGGCATCCCGATCCCAGCTGACAATTCGGACCAACAATGGCCCCCGCGCCGACATAGGCGTCGTCACTAATAACGGCTGTTGGATGAATGATGGCTCGCTGATCTACACCTCGGTAACGCGTCTCCTTGAAGTTTCTCAGCAGCAAAATGGCTTCGATAAAGGAGGCGTGAATGTCGGGGCAGCCGATGATCGGCTTCGTCGACTGAGCCGCAATTTGCTCGGCTTGAGCCAGCGGAACAATCGCGGCCACGGCATCGCACTGATTAAATCCTTCTACATTCTTTACGTCATCCAAGAGAGTCAGGTGACCTAATCCGGCATCCTGCAATGGGAGTGCATTCGTGATGGAAATATCACCCGCTCCAAACAACGTACCTTCAACTAGGTCGGAAATTTCTTGAACAGTAAATGGCATCCTTTCGCTCCTCCTGAAAGGAGGGAATACCACGAAACCAACTCCAAGATCAAGCTAGACCGGTCGACTTTTGAAGAGAAGGAATGCTGGCTAAAAAGCTTTACGATCGAAGCCAAACGAGGCTCCCCTATTCTCTTCACTCTAAGAAAATCTTGGCGACGTTGAGATAGATGACGATCCCGACGATGTCGCTAATGCCAGCAATAAGAGGACTGCTCATCAGAGCTGGGTCGAGGCCGACGTGTCGCAGAATGAGCGGCAGCATCGACCCGAAAGAAGTTCCGCAAATGACCACCGATATGATCGTAATTGGAACGACCAGGGCGGCGTACCAAGTGGGTGCAAGGAAGCCCGCGGAAAGGAAGCCGATCAAACCAAGAAGCGTTCCGAGAACGAGTCCACTGGCGACTTCGCGGCGAAAAATCGGCCAAGCATCACGGGTGGAAATATCGCGAGTTGCGAGCGCCGCAATAATCAGCGTCGACGATTGGCTCCCCGAATTCCCGCCACTGCTGATGATGAGCGGTAAAAAACAGACGAGCCATTCATAGCGATGAAGGTCGTCATGATAATATTGTAATGCGAACGCGGCTAGTAAGGCTGCAAACGACAGGATGGTCAGCCAGATTCCCCGTTTCCAAGACAATGTCCAGAAAGCGGTGCGCATGTACGAATCCGGCAGGGGTTCAACGCCGGCGATACGATGGACGTCTTCGGTCGCTTCGCGACGCATTACGTCGATGATATCGTCGTGGGTGATAATTCCGACGAGATGTCGTTGGTCATCGATAACCGGAATGGCGGAAAGATTATAAAACGCGACCCGTTCGGCAACTTGTTCTTGATCATCGTTGACGTTGACCGTCACGATGTCCGTTTTCATCAAATCCCCAAGCTTTGTCTCGCGTCGTCCTGTTGACGATAGCAAACTTCGAGCCGATACAATCCCGCGCAGGTGATTGGTGCTATCGATGACGTAAATGTAGTAGACCGTTTCAAGATGTTCGGCCTGTTTGGCGAGTTGCTCGAGGGCTTGCTGGACAGTCAAGTTTTCGGTCAAGCAAGCCGCCTCGGTCGTCATCAACGCACCGGCTGTCCCCTCGGCGAACGACTGCAACCGACGGATATCACGTCGATCGGGGGCTGGAACCAGGGCTAAAATTTGATCGACGCGTTGACTGTCCAATTCCTGGAACAAATCGACGACATCGTCGGCAGGTAGGCAGGTAATGAGGGCCGCTACTTGGACTTCGTCTTGCTCACGAAGCAATTCCAACTTGCGATCGAGCTCAAAATACTGAAAGATCTCGGCCCGTTGATTGGGGTCCGCTGGCTGCAAAATAGCCCATGATTCTGCGGCCGACAGCCCTTCCATAAACTCAGCTGCCCGCGCAGGATGGAGAGCGGTACAAAATTCACGCATCTCCCGCTCGTCGTTGAGGGCGAGCATTTCGCGAAGTTCCGGCAAGAAGAGAGGGTTGATCATCCGGGCCGCGTATCCACCTTGGTCAAAAGAGTTATCATCGTAATCATCGTCTAGATCAGCAACCGCATTTATCACAACTCACTCTATTTAATTTCCCTAACCAGCCCGCGAATCGTGTCGACATTTGTACCTATCGTCGAAAGCCTGCCATCGGAAATCGACCTGCCGACCGCAATGCGCCGACTTTCCGGATTACCGCATTTAGCCGTCCTCGATAGCGCTTTGTCGATGCCACGGTTGGGGCGTTACAGCTTTCTCGTAGCGGATCCCTTTGAGACTATTCGAATTTCTCGTCCTTCAGCGGACCCGTTGGCGGGACTTTCGCGCCTTCTGGAGCAATATCCATCGTCGCCTGAATCGCTTATTCCTGATTTACCCCCATTTCAAGGTGGTGCGGTGGGGTACTTTGGATACGAATTCGGACGTTGCTTCGAACGCATCTCGGCCGCTAGACACGACGAATTTGATATTCCGCTAGCTATGTTCGGCTTTTATGACATCGTTCTGGCCTGGGACAACGAGAAACCAGGTCAAGGCTGGATCTTTTCGCAAGGATTTCCCGAGAAGGAACCGGCAGCTCGCAGGCTACGAGCCGAGCGACGATTGAAGCAATGGCTTACTCGACTATCGCAACCTGCTTCGAGCATTGATCCGCCCCCGGTGAGCTTTCAGGCGATGGCGCATGGCCTGACCGCTCAGCAGTATCAGACGCGACTCGCCGGAAGTTGGCTGGGCAATTTCGACAGCTACGGTTTTTGTCGGGCCGTCGATCGTGCTCGGGAGTACATCTATGCTGGCGATATTTTTCAAGTCAATCTTTCGCAACGTCTCATGCGACCAGCCGACCGTTCGTCGATCGATCTCTATTGTCGGCTTCGAGAAGTAAACGCTGCCCCTTTTGCAGCTTACTTCGATGGCGGGCCGTTTCAAATCGTCAGTGCATCTCCAGAACGGTTCCTCCAGGTGCGTGACCGGGTCGTGGAAACGCGGCCGATTAAAGGAACGCGGCGTCGAACAGGGGATGCAGCGATCGATGCAGAGCAACGCCGTCAGTTGCTTGCCAGCGCGAAAGACCGAGCGGAAAACACCATGATCGTTGATCTCCTGCGTAACGATTTGTCGCGAGTTTGCGATCCGGACTCGATTCGCGTCCCTGAATGGTTTGAAATTGAAGAATATCCCTTCGTAACGCATGCAGTAAGCTCGGTTCAAGGTCGACTTCGCTCAGCCGCTTCCTTGACGGACTTGATTCGAGCTACCTTCCCCGGAGGCAGTATTACGGGCGCTCCGAAAGTACGAGCGATGGAAATCATCGCGGAATTGGAACCGACCGTTCGCGGCCCCTATTGTGGAGCGCTTGGCTATTTCGGATTCGATGGCTCTGCCGATTTCAATATCCTTATCCGAACCATCACGGCTTGTCGTGGTTGGTGGCAATTCCAGGTCGGAGGCGGGATCGTGGCTGATAGTCGCAGTGATGCCGAAGAAGAAGAAACTTGGATCAAAGCTGCCGGCCTCGTCGCGGCCATTCAGTAGCATCGAAATGTTCGCGAAGTTTAACTGGCCAGCGCCACATTGCGATGGAGTCCAGTTGGCTTTAGCCGCACTCGTCGCGATGCATTTGAAGATCGCCTAAAGGCTATACTCCAACGAGTTTGCGATCGATAGATACTCCAACGGGCGTTTTTCAGTTAACTCACGCATTATTCGGACTCGTCGAGATGCGATGCCTCTTCCTGAAGCGACTGTATTTCACGAGCTCCAAGGATGTAATAGACGCCTCCGATCGCGGCGATGATGACTAGATTAAGTCGGTAGACGACGGCTACGATCAATCCAGAAAAGTTAGTCGGCAGGTTGGGCAATTCATCAAATAGCTTTGCAATTGCCATTTCTTGCACGCCAAGTCCTCCCGGAGCAAGTGGCAACGCGGCTGCGGCAAAGGCTGGCGGAACGGTTAAAAAATGTTCCATAAGGCTTGGCGTGTCGGAATACAAACCGAGCGAAATGCAGTACATCCCGATGGTTAACATGCTATGAACAATGCAGCTCAAAGCCATCAGCTCGAGAACCAACCGCGGGCGGCCCTCAAATAGCATTCCCGCCGATGTCATGCGGTAGGCAATCCCACCGATAAACGGAATGCGATGAAGCAGATGGGTGGGGAGATGGTGCCCGACGAAAACAACCAGCATCAAGGAACCGACACCGATCGAAGCAAGAAGCCACGCGCCACGTCGAATCCAATCCAATGTTGGAGACAAATCTCGGCCGAAAAGTTGCAGGCTTACGGCTGCGACGATGACCAATCCGAGCAATCCCAGCGCACGATCGACGAGCACCGAAGCTACTACTTCTGCTCTTTTTCCTGGTACTTGCTTAGCGGCGGCAATGGCTTTGAAGAGATCGCCCCCGACGGCGCCTAATGAGACGAAGTTCAATAGATTGCCAAGAAAGCCAAGTCGTAGGCTTTCCGTCACCGAGATCGAGACGTCGAGATTTCGAACAAAAATGGACCATCGCAAGAAGCTGATGATGTGGGCTGAGAGTACGACGATCAATGATATGAATAGCAGTCCCCAATGCTTTGGTTGATTGAGGAGTGCGTGCCAATGCTTTTCTTCGAACGATCGAACGATCCAGAAGAGGATAAGCCCCAAGACGGCGAATTTTGCAGCAAGAATCAAGTATTTTTGCAATGTCTCAACCGACTCCCAAGCCGCTAGTCTACCGATCGAAAAACTTCTTAATCGCATAGACGGTGACCGCCCGTCCGGCGCGAGCGATGGAATTCGTAAGCGGGATTTCTTTCGGGCAAACCGAAACACAGTTTTGAGCATTCCCGCAAACGGCAATACCGCCAGCCTGCATTAGCGCTTCAAGTCGCTCGTCGGCCATGTTCTTTCCAACCGGATGAGAATTGAAGAGCATGGCTTGCGAGATCGCATGCGCTCCGACGAAGCTTTGATCAAACGCAACATTACGTCGCTTTTCAAAATCTTCGATCGATTCGCCTGGCTGTTGCTGGACTTCAATTTTGTTGAATTGAGGGCAGGCATCCACACAGCAACCGCAACTCATGCATTGGCTAAGCGGGTAGTCACGTTCTTGGTCTTCACGAGAAATCCGAGGCCCGGCACCCATATCGTAATAACCATCGACGGGGACCCAAGCCTTCACCTTTTGCAACGAACGAAACAATCGAGATCGATCGACCATCAGATCTCGCACAACGGGAAACTTTGTCATTGGCTGAAGTTCGATTTCGTCGGACGACTCTTCGAGTAGTCGATCGACAAGGGCCGAGCAGCTTTGACGAACTCGGCCATTGATTACCATCGTGCACGATCCGCAGACCTCCTCGAGGCATCCACAGTCCCAGGTCACGGGGGCGACATGGCGGCCTTCGATAGTCTCCGCTTGCGCGGCAACCTTTTGAAGCACACTGATCACGTTCATGTCGGGTTCGTAAGGGACCTGGTGGCGTTCCCAGTAGCTTGGTTTCCCAGGGCCTTCTTGTCGCAGCACGCGAACGTTGACTTTTTCGGGACGACGTCGGTTTGCGGCTTCAGCGGAAGAAGCAATCATAGTGTTTCTGCAAGTAAAAAGTCAGGTAACTTTGTTGATATGGTAGCGGATTGAAAAGCTGAATTGGTTCGGCCTTTCACTCCGTCCCTTCACCCTGAAAACAGGGCGTTGGAATGATGCAATCGAAATTTAATATTTAATGGGCTCCGGCGAATTCGGGAGCTTTGCCGCCTGGGCTAGTCGTTTGTTTCTGTTTCACACGTTCGTTCCATACCTCTTCAATCGCCTCCGCACCGACCAGACCGTAAAGCCGCGGGCGAGGCAAAATCAAGGAAGTATCGACATCTTCATAGCTTATAGCTGGCTCGGAAGCGTTCCAAACGGCGATGCTCGATTTGAGGAAGCGACGGTTGTTTTCTTCAAACTGATCGCACCATGCTTCGGCTTCGCGACGACGTTCGGAAGGATCGGTCGCAGTCAGACTCTTAGGCGCAAAGGCTGTTTTGAAGTGAGCTCCACGGCATTCGTCACGAAGGAGAGCCCCTTTCAGGATCGCCAAGGCGACGGGAATCATGTCTTGGAATGATTTCGTGAAAATCACATTCTGGTTTGACCAAGAACCGCTATCGGTAATCGCGCAGCGTTTCGAACGTTCTTGAATGTCCAAAACTTTATCATACGCTTGTTGCAGTTGTACGTTCTCGCGAACCACTGTCGCGGCTCGCGTCATGACATCGCCAAGTTGCTGATGAAGCAGATACGGGTTTTCATTGCCGGAGTTATTGCTTAGCAATCCCTGGTGTCGAGCTTTTTGTTGAGCCAATGCTTGTTCATAGACAGAGGAAGGAACAGCCTCTTTTGATTTGTTGGACTGAATCCAGTTCGAAATGCCTGGGGCCACGACTAAGCCGCTGAAGATACAACTCAGAAGGGAGTTTGCTCCCAATCGGTTCGCTCCATGATATTGATAGTCGCATTCGCCAATTGCATACAACCCCGGAATGTTCGTCGACTGATTTTTAGGTGAGCCAAGCAGCAGCCCGCCGTCAGCCGATTTCTCGTAGTCAACCCACAGACCACCCATGCTGTAATGGACCGCCGGGAAGATTTTCATCGGCTCGTCCCTTGGGTCAACGCCTTGAAACTTCTCATAGATTTCCAAGATACCACCCAGCTTACGATCGAGTTCTGCCCGGTTAATATGGGTCAGGTCGAGGTAAACACACATGCGGCTTGGGTCGACGGATAAGCCTTCGTTCACGCAGATGTTAAAGATCTCGCGCGTCGCGATGTCGCGAGGAACAAGGTTCCCATATTTGGGGAATCGTTCCTCGAGGAAGTAATAACGCTCGCTTTCCGGAATATCTTTTGGATAGCGAGAGTCATTTGGGCGGCGCGGTACCCAGACCCGGCCCCCTTCACCGCGTGCCGACTCGCTCATCAAACGCAGTTTATCAGCACCAGGGATCGCGGTCGGATGAACTTGAATAAATTCGCCGTTGCCGTACTTTCCACCAGCTTGAAAGATACGGCTCGCAGCACTTCCGGTGCAAAAAACCGACATCGTGGATCGACCGTAGACCAAACCACAGCCACCGGTTGCGACGACGACCGCCTCGGCTGGAAAAGATCGGATCTCCATGTTGACCATGTCTTGAGCGGTCACACCAATACAGCGACCGTTTGAATCGAGCATCGGTCCGAGAAAGTCCCAGAACTCATATTTCTTGACCAACCCCTCGGACTCGCGGCGACGCACTTGTTCATCGAGCGCATAGAGAAGTTGCTGTCCGGTCGTCGCGCCAGCAAATGCCGTTCGTCGATACAGGGTCCCACCGAATCGACGACGATCGATAAAGCCTTCCGGCGTACGATTAAAGGTCACTCCCAGTCGATCCATCAAGTCGATGACTTTGGGAGCCCAATACGACATTTCCTTAACGGGTGGCTGGTGTTGAAGAAAGTCGCCGCCGTAGAGCGTGTCGTCAAGGTGCTTCCACTCGTTGTCGCCTTCTTGACGCGTTAGATCGCTCACGCTGTTAATACCGCCCTGGGCACAGACGCTATGTGAACGTTTAACAGGGGTCAAGCTGATCAAATCAACGTTGATACCAAGTTCTGCTAACTTCATCGTCGCGGCGAGTCCAGCTAGACCACCACCGACGACAACGACTCGCTTACCAGCCATAACTTTATTCTTGCTTACTTAAAACTAGAAGGAGATTTCGATTGACCGACTTTTGCAGATGAAGTCTCACCACGAGACTCTGACCGTTTGTGCGGATCTTCCTTAATTTCGCCACTCTCCACCCGAGCTCGATACATCGAATCTTCGATTTCACGGGCTTGATCGATATTGGTTGTTTTGACAGCCCAGAGGGCACTCATGCCGACAATGGATAATGCGATGCCGAAAACGGCGCAGGCGACGGTTGCCCGTCCTTGCGCCTTGGGAGTCAACCAAACGCCCCAAGTAATGCCGGCGGTCCAGATTCCGTTAGCCAGGTGATAACAACAGGCGAGTACCCCAGCCGCGTAGAAAACTGGCCATGCAACCCCGTTGAGAGCCACCGCGAGTGTGCTTGAAGCGCTGTATGCTTTAAACTGAGCCATTCCGAGCGGTTCGGCCACATTTTTCATCCACCAGTCAAAGTGAAACCAGCCGTGGAGATGAAAGACGTGTGTAAAGATAAAAATGAATGCTAAATATCCCGTCAGCCGCTGCCACGAATAACGACGATTTGCTGTAAATTTGTACATCGAGGTGTTCGATCGACCCGACATGGCGATCCAAATCCCGAAAATTGCATGGAATAGGATCGGGCCGAAGATAAACAGCCACTCAACCAGCGGTAGGGCTGGGCCGAGGCTGTGGATCATGTTGACGTTCGATTGAAAACTCCCGGCTCCCCCTAGCAGACTTGCGTTCGTGACCAAGTGAACGCACATGTAGGCCCCAATGGGGACAAGCCCGCTCAGAGAGTGGAGCCTACGCAAAAGGAATTCGTGGCGGACGAGAAAGGAACCGGTCGAGGCGGGCGACGTAGGGACGCTCATAATGGTCCTGGAAATGGGACGGCAGACGTAATCGTTAGGTGTGGAACCGCCAGAAAACCGCTAAATTCACTAAAATCGGTCCGAAGATTCCCTCAGAAGAAAGGATATCCGAGCACGTCCGGCTTACCAATGCCACATGTATTTTCCTGGGAGATTGGATTCTCCCCCTTTCGAGAACTTACGATCTCAAAACCAGCATGCGATTTCGTTGACAATTTTTTTTTGCGGGAACTATACTTGAGCAGTGGCTCTCGTCTGCCGATGAGCGTTTGATACTGAGGAAACTGCTACATGACCCTGCTCGGAAAAGTCTTTATGTTTTCCGTCCTGCTTTTGAGCGGGATCTTCTTTTCGTTGGCTTTGGCCGTAAATGCGAGCCATACCAAATGGCGCGAAGCAGTGACGGCGCCCAATGGCTATCAAGCACAGATCAAGAAGATGGAGGCCACCATCACCGAGTTAAAAGCGGCGATCGAAAAGGCTAGTAATGAACTTGCAATCGAGCAAGCTGCTCGTCGAATCGCATTAGCTTCGTTACAGACCCAACTTTCCGAACAACAGGGAGAATTGGAAAAGAAGGAAAGTGACCTTCTGGAGCTCCAACGTACGCGTCGGTTACAAGACGATACGCTCAGCCGGACAAGCCAAGACCTCGAACGCATCACTGCTGAAAACTCTGAAATCAAGAAATTGATTGATCAGACAATTCAAGATCGAAACGCTCAACGCGCCAAGGTGATTGAGCTTACCGACACGTATAACAGTCTCCAGTCGATCTATGGTGACGCCCAAACTCAGGCGAAAGAGCTTGAAAACCAAAATTCACTTTTGGAAGCTCGAACGAACATTATGCGATCCACCCTTACGAAGGCTGGCCTCAACGAAGATCCTGACGATGCACCGCCGGAAGGTTTGCGAGGCCTGATTCTTAAGGTTGGACGCGACAACTTAGTTGAAGTTTCGCTGGGTCGCGACGATGGCGTCAAGGTGGATCACGAATTCGAAGTCTCGAGAGGGAGCAGCTATCTCGGAAAAATTCGAATTATGAAAGTCGAAGACGACAAGGCGATCGGCATTATCTTGCCAGCCTATCGACGTGGGCTCATTCAACAAGGAGATAAAATCGCAGCCAAGTTAGGCTAGTCGATTATCATCATGAGCCGAACCAAACAGCCTCTGAACGTTTACTTTGTCATGCTTGTCGCTTCAACGCTGCTGATGCTGGGGGCATGCATTCTGATGTTTGTCGAAGCTTATCGTTACGGAAGCCCTTGGGAAAAGACCGGCATTCCTACTCGAGTGATGGCCCCTTCGTCGGTGAGCGTAAGCTAAAGCTTTCGACAATGTCGCTGTTCACTCTTGCGAACGCCGCGAATGCTTTCGACCATTCCCCATTGGTTTTTGCGAAAGTCTGCCATCGCTGGAATCCCGGTGGCTTGTCTAGAGCATTTTCATTTTTCATATAGCCATTCGGAAAACGGGGTCAGGTACCAAAAG
>JANOAI010000011.1:0-3886 GCA_031411055.1 Pirellulaceae bacterium | reverse complement strand
CTAACCACGATCAATTTCTTGAGTTGCTTTTACGTCACCAAACCGACATCAAGGCATTTATTGGTTCGATTCTTTGGGATCGCCACGCGCGGGAAGACGTCTTTCAGGAAGTCGCTCTTATTCTCTGGCGAAGATTTGATGAGTTTGATGCAAGCAAGTCTTTCGGCGCTTGGGCACGTGGGATCGCGGCCAACAAGGTCTTGCACGAGATTCGACAGGGCAAACGACAACCCAGTTCTTTCGATCCGCAAGCGGTGGAGTCAATTTTGAATGCCTTTGAGCGAATCGCGAAAAATTCGGATGAACGGAAGGACGCATTGTTACTCTGTTTGGAGCGACTCCCCGAAAATTCGAGGAAGATTTTGGCGATGAAGTATGAACAGTCGCTGCGAGCTGATGAAATTGGGCGTCAGCTTCAACAAGGAGCGAATGCAGTACACCAAACTTTATCGCGACTTCGAACGAAGCTTGCCGAGTGTGTACAAGGCCGCTTGGCTACCGCAGGGGGTGAGACATGACAGACGATCAGTCTAATAAAACTACTAAGACACAGTTACTTATTCATGGATACATCGAAGGTGTGCTGTCGACTAAGGAACTTAGTGAGCTTCGGTCATTGATCGTTCAGGATCCGAACTTCGCAGACACGTTCGCCCTTGCGATGGAGCAGCACGTGCTCCTCGATGAGCATTTTTCTGAAGCCAAAGCAACGCAAAGTCAAGTTGATTCGTACTTCGACTTGGGAGCATTGGAACACGTGCCGGAATCGAGTGAATGCCAACCAGTGATGGTGTCACGCAGTTTGCCACGTCCTGTTTCACCGTGGTATCGTTCGATGATGGCGGTTGGAGGGGCTTTGTTGGCGGCCTCTCTATTGATCGCTGTCTTTTGGAAAGGGGGCTTAGAAACACAAGCTTCGGCGGCCGTCTCCGAACTCAACAGAATCATCGCTATTAGTTCGCAAACGAAAGACCGAACGTATCAAGTCACGGTCGACGACGCTTCGGCTGAACCTCGAATGTTTAATCGCCGACCACCACCCGGCAAAGGACAACGGCCACCCCAACCGCCGATGGATGGAGCTATCTTGCATCTCCGTGGCGGTCGACAGTTTGTATTGATTCGCAAAACGTATGACGGACGTCTATTTGTTACCGGTTCGAATGGCCAGAATAGTTGGCTCGTGCGACCCGATGGGCCGGTTCGCGTAAGCGCTGATTTAAATCGGTACCGTCAAGGAGTTCCCGGTCAACAACTCTCTGTCCCCATGATCAACATTCAAGATGGACTTCACGGACTGCTCCATGATTACGATATTCAGCTGAAGAAGGTCGATAGTGAATCGAGCACAATGGCCTCCTTCGGCGAGGAGCGTCAGCTCTTAATTGCCGAGAGGAAATCGGCTTCGTTTCTGGGGCCGAAGCGGGTCGAAATTACGTATGCCGTAAGTACGGGGCAGATTCAACAAATGCATTTTGTCGAAATGCCACGAGCACATGAGCGACCGCTTACACTTTTGTTAACGTTAGTTGAAGAACGTGAAATGGGTCCTGATTTTTTCGATCACGCATCTCATCACGAACCTCAACGCGCTGTGGAATTGGATTAGCTGGACAGCGCCACGTGGCCGGATAAAAGCTTTCCCAGATTTTGTGAATCAAGCAAACCAATTTTTTCCCTACTTCTTGACGAACGTGGAGTTTTCAGTGAACCGACAACTAACCAACGGCCTGTTGATCGTATTCCTTGTGGTTATGACGAGAAGCAGTTCCGCGGAAGATTGGAGACAGTTTCGGGGAGTCGGCAATGCAGGAATAAGTTCCGATACCCGAGTTCCCGATTCTTGGGATAGTACAAAGAATCTACGATGGAAGGTTGAATTGCCAGGCGCGGGTTCATCGAGTCCGATTATTGTTGGCGATCGCGTTTTCGTGACTTGCTATTCGGGATATGGGGTTCCGAAAGCGAGTGGAGGCAGCCTGCAATCTCTTGAACGCCACTTGGTATGCGTGGGCCGCGGCGATGGGAAGGTTCAATGGACAAAGTCCATTTCAGGAGAGTTGCCCGAGGATAGTTACCAGGGCTATATCACCGAGCACGGATATGCAAGTAGTACGCCGGTGTCGGATGGTGAACGTGTCTATTGTTTCTTTAACAAGAGTGGTGTCGTTGCCTTTGATTTGGACGGAAAGCAACTTTGGCAGACCGGAGTAGGCAAGGAATCGGGGAATCGTCGCTGGGGATCGGCCTCGAGTCTGATCCTTTATAAAGATCAAGTCATTGTCAACGCTTCCGAAGAATGCCGATCGATCATCGCGATCGACAAAGTTACCGGAAAGCAGACGTGGAAAGCAGAGGGCTCTGCACTTGAGTTGGCGTATGGAACGCCGTCGCTAGTCCCAGTAAAGGACGACCGCACCGATCTGGTGGTGGCCGTTCCGGGTGAAGTCTGGGGACTCAACCCTGATACCGGGAAAATCCAATGGTATGCCGAGCATCAGCTTACAGGGAACATCTGCCCGAGCATCATTTCGAAAGAGGATACAGTTTTCGTTTTCGGCGGCTTTCGATCTGCCGGAAGCCTTTCATTGCGTGCGGGTGGTAAAGGGGATGTTACGAAATCGCAAACACAGTGGAGCAGTCGGAATAGCTCGTATGTGGCGACACCTGTATTGCATAACGAACATCTTTATTGGATCAGCGATAGCGGACTTGCCTTTTGTATCGCCGCGGACACTGGCGAACTTGTTTACAAAGAACGGGTGCCAGAAATTAAATCGGGTGGACGACCTGTCTATGCGTCGCCCGTTGTCGCCAATGGAAAAATTTTCGTTCAGACACGCTGGGACGGTTTGCTCGTTTTGGATGCAAAACCAGAATTCAAAGTCTTGGGTCAAAATAAGATTGAAGGAGATGAGAGTGACTTTAATGCCACTCCCGCAATCAGCGATGGAAACATCTTCCTTCGCTCCAATCAATCCCTTTACTGCATTGGAAACAACGAATAGCTAACGGATAGCGTCCGATCGCGAACCGAATGCTTAATTTTGTTTGTAAAGTTTTTTTGGCTACATTTGCAATCGACGAGGAACGCAATGCGAATCCGCGTGTTTGCGAAGGTAATGTAATTAACGCACCAATGCACTTGTTGTGCGAGTTGGTCGGCATTGAGTTTGTGTTTGAAAGTGATTTCTATTCGAGTCTTGGAGTTAAACTGATGAACAGGTGGATTTTTACGGCAAGTCTGTGGGCCGTTGCTGGGACGGCAACCATGGCTCAACCACCGGGTGGTGGAGAACCCGGCGGCCGCGGTGGCCCTCCAGGTGGCGCGAGACCGTCGCCGATGATTGAAGCGCTGGATGCGGATCACAATGGAGTCATCTCAGCAAGCGAACTAAAGAACGCGGCGGTAGCGCTCGCAACTCTTGATAAGAACAAAGACGGTGAACTGACGTCTGAGGAATATCGGCCACAAGGTGGCGGACGTCCAGGTGGCGAAGGAGGAGGTCCCGGCGGTGAAGGTGGACGACCACCCGGAGGTCCTGGTGGTGAAGGTGGACGACCACCCGGAGGTCCCGGCGGTGAAGGTGGACGACCACCCGGAGGTGAAGGCGGACGACCACCCGGAGGTCCTGGTGGTGGCGGGTTGAACGTGAATCCCGAGCGCATGTTGACGCATGCCATGGAGTTTGATGCCGACAAGGATGAAAAGCTGAATCGAGACGAAATGCAAAAATTCATAGCCGATTTCATCCAACGACACGGTAGCCAAGCTGGCGGCGGGCAACGCGGACCTGGCGGTGGCGGACCTGGCGGACCTGGCGGACCTGGCGGACCTGGCGGCGGTGGCGGACCTGGCGGACCGCGTGGTGGTGCAGGTGGTCCT
>JANOAI010000010.1:0-3438 GCA_031411055.1 Pirellulaceae bacterium | reverse complement strand
ATTCCGACCATTCGCTTAGGAGTACCGTCGGCAAGCCTTGAAATGATTTTCCCCGCTGCAAGGACCCACGCATACGAACCATCTTTGCGTCTCATTCGTATCTCGTTGCGATATTCAGCTGATTCGCCAACGAGATGCTTTTGAACGACAGCCCACGTCGATTGCACGTATGCCGGATCAAGAATCTTCTCCCACGAAGTGATATGGGGTGCGATTTCACTCAATTCGTAGCCAAGCATTTGCGTCCAATGCTCATCGAAAGCAACATGACCCGTCTGTATATCCCAATCCCATGTACCAATCTTGGATGCGTCGATAATGACCTGGAGCCGCTGGGACTGTTCGCGAAACTGCGTGATATCGGCAAAACTAGAAACCACTAACGCAACATTGCCAACGGAGTCCAAAATGGGTTCCGTGTTCACGGAAATCCAGCGAGTGACTTCCTCTGGCGTGCGAACGCCGAAAACGAAATCTCGCTGCGGTTGGCCGGTTCGAGCGGTTACCATGGCAGGGTGTTCGGTTCCTGGTAGGGCACGGCCATCTTCACGAATCGCCAGCCAACGCGGATCCAACGAGGTTCGCCCTAGTATCTGATCGGTTGTTAGCCCCAGGATCCGCTCAGCCGCGGCATTACACTCAACAATTTCGCCAGCCGCAGTCTGCAGCACGATACCTTCGGCTACCGCTGCAAAGACCGATTGAAGACGCATTTTCTCGGTCGTCTGTTCGCTGATGTCTCTGACGATCGAAACATACTCTCGAACATTGCCAACGCTGTCATGGATCGGTTGAAACTCAACGTCGCTCCAATACGCATGACCATCCTTTCGACAATTGAGAATTTCCGTTCGAATGTTTACACCATCGTCGATCGCTTTCTGCAAACGATCGATTGCTAGACTGTTGGTCCGATCGCAATAGAGAAGGCTCCCAATCGAGCGTCCTGCCACATCGCCCAATTCATAACCGGTCATACGAACAAAACTATCATTGACCCAGACAACACGTCGCTTGTCATCACAGCAAATCACACCATTACTTGTGCGCTGAGCAATCACCGCCAGTCGCTGACTCAATTCCTTTTGACTTCGAGTCTCTTGCAACAAACTTAGAACCCCTACGATTGCCAATGACAATATCCCGAGCGAGATCGTCCCGCCAATCGTTAACAAGTCTTCTAGTCTCGATTCGCGATAGGTCCATGCCTTCGGCACTGTAATCATCGCTTGAATGCCGCCACCCCCGAGCGTTTGAAGATTCGATAGACGGAAAAACGCATGTAGATTGTCGTACCGTTCAACCATAAATTGGCTTGCCTTCCCAGCGACGAGAGGGCCAATGATCGATGCTAGATCTTTGACGGGTATGGGCGCAACGGCGCCAGCGTTCCGCGATTCATCAAAAAAAGCCCCAGCATCCGTAACGAAATAGACAGATCCGCGTCCGTTAGCTATCGTTCGATTGGCTATCAATGAGCTAATCCGCTCAAATCGAAGGCGAGTGCTGACTAGCCCAATTTGTATTCCGTCGTTGTCGTAGATTGGGACTGAATGCGCTACCGACAAGCCAATCGAATCAAAAAACGCAGGGGTAATGTCACACGTTGTCTGGAACTCAAGAACCTCGCTTCGCGATTCATTGTTCACACAACGCGTAATGATTTCGCGACCGGTGAAATCGCTCTGCATAATACGTTGGACTCGATCCTCCGGGATGGCCTTCCCATCGGAATAGCGCGAATTGATCGCAACAATACTCCCCTTCGCATCGAATAAGGCAATCGCATCGACTTCCGTGGCATTCATGATTGCTTTATTGCAAAGCTCGGTCAACAATTCCCGATTGGCCCCCCGAATTGCCTCAACCAGCTCCGAGGAAGCGGCAAGCATACGACCACGGCGCATGGCTGGCTGCACTACCCGCTCAATGTCCCCCACCAGTGCTCGACCACTATCAACAATACTTTGCAGCACTGCGCTTTCTTGTCGAATTTCGGACGGGCGCAAGCAAATTGCGAGAAGTTTCAGACAACCCGTGACAAGTATTCCCACCGCAAAAACGGTCGTGAGCAGCACGAAAAACCGCGATATGGGATCAGCTTTGTGAGTTCGAATCGACATAGCGTTTTCGATCAAACAGGTCCGTTCGACATTTTTGAAAAATGTTCAACAACCTTATCAAGTCGAAATTCGCCGCAGACGCTCTCAACATGCATCAAGAGTTGTGTTTCGATATCGATCGCATTAGAAGTGTTTTGGGACACGGCCTTCTTGCGTTCCATCCAAGTCTTCAAGGCAATCCACCAGCGATCTATTTTCTCATGTGCTCGATCGACGGCTTCGGTGATTTCGTTAAGATCGGCAAATGGCTTGAAGATACAGGTCTCAGCACCCAACGCCGTTGCACGAAGGACCGTGTGAATCGATACCAATCCCGTGCACATAATCACCTGAACCCCTGCATCCGCTTCTTTGATTTCACGCAATAGGACTAGCCCGTCTTTCCCCGGCATATCAATGTCGAGCAATACGATTCTGGCCCCTGTTTCCGACAGAGTCGTCATGGCTTTCATGGGATCCGAGATCGAAACGACTTTAACACCGTGTAAACTCAGCTTCCTTGAAACGATTTCTAGAATCGACGGATCATCATCCACATGAAGCACAACTGACGAATATTCCATTCTGCTCTCCCCCTCTCACACGTTGGGAATTTCCACGATGTGTGAGATAAATAGTTAGCTATCGAACGTCGACGACCGAACACTCTTCCTTCGAATCGATTTAAAAATGAAAGCGGGCATGCTTTGCGTGCCAAACATTGTCAAATCGAGCTGCTTCTTTTGTTATGGTCGTTTTTGTCCAAGGAACATGGAACGTGCATGCTACTTTGGATTTTAGAACAGCTTCAAAAGGAGCACTTTTTTCACCGACAACCAAGAATGACACCTATTTTGCCATGCCTCCTAATTGCGTGCGACCGCAACGTTGGATTGCAGACTCCCCCAATCGGACTGTATTGAGTTTTCCGTTTTTGACGGGCAAACAAATCCCCGAATCGGATCTTCTTAGCAAAGCACTCGAATGACGAAGCTCCGCGTGCTCTTGCAGCTTGGAATGGATCAAATCCAAGGGTAAAGCCGGCAAAGCTTTCGGCGGGTTGCCGGGCGAGCCAAAACCCGTTGACGAGTTTCGCTACCCCTCGTGTTCAGAGTGAAGTAGGGCTCGTGTTCGTAGTGACGTAGCGCTCGTGACCCGTCCAATTTACGAATTAGGGTTGAGGTAGACGTGTACGACGGACTTCCAGTCCGTCGGTGGCAACCTTAACCAACGGACTAGAGCATTTTCATGAACGACGTAGGCTTGGAAAACGGGGTCAGGTACCAAAAGCCGGAACGGCCCTTCGGGTGCTTTGCACTTTTGGTGCCTGACCCCG
>JANOAI010000009.1:0-6955 GCA_031411055.1 Pirellulaceae bacterium | reverse complement strand
TCGGCTAGCGCCTCAGGCTCAAGAACCGGTGATTATCCGCGTGAAGAAGCACTAAGGCAGCTGGCCGCGAATAGGATCGGGTTTGTAGTCGTGCTCGCGCTTCCGAATGACGCGTGCTTCGATAATCTTGTCTGGGACCTTGGTCTTATCTTTTCGTTGCTTTTCATCAGATAGATCCAGTCGATTGAGAGCGCCAACAACGTGCATGCCTTCGATCACGCGACCGAAAACGGTCTGCTGTCCATCCAACGCCGGTTGAGGCAACATCGTAATCACGAACTGCGAACTAGCACTATCAGGATCCGACTCTTTGGTTTTCTCATTGGTACCGGATAAAAGCAACAACGAACCGCGCATGACAGGTCGATGATTTGGCAACGCCATCTCACCGCGGATAAAATAACCGGCGTTGCCACTGCCGTCTCCACGATCGCAACCGGATTGGGCTCCCGAGCGATCGATTACGCGAAAGAAGGTTTTCCGGTCGTAGTACTTTCGCTCGACGAGGTAAATGAAACTAGCAACCGCTTGCGGAGCTTCGTTCTCAAACAATTCGACCACGATGCGTCCTTTGTTAGTGAGAATAGAGACCTGTGGGTTGTCGTTGCGATCAAGGTCGGCTTGTCGCTGTTTCGATTCATCTTCCCATCGCAATCGAGTCCCCTCGATCGATTTCAAGTAAAACTTTGTAATCGGTTTGATCGATGGAGACTTGGCAATTTTGCTCCAGGCTTTCTCAGCAAGATCGAAATCATGGTTGGCGTAACCAACGTACCCCATTTCTTCATAAGCCTTCGTTGTCAATTCACGTTCGTTGGCAATGAGCGACTGAGCAATGGGTAAGAGGCCATCGTACAAGTCCTGTGAGCAATCTCGGTCCAGCATTTCAATCATCATTTCGCGAACAAATTGTGCCTCGCTTGGTTGAGCATCGTACACTTTAGCAATGCTACGTCGCCAATCATTTAAGGCGAGCTGGCTGGCTTCCAGGCTATCACTGAAAGCCTGCATTCGCTTGAAATCTTCGTTGCCATCCCAGGCGATCTGATGTTGCCAATATAGTCTGCGAAGCTTGCCAACCGAATTCCGGTAAGCTTCGAACGCCGCGTCATATGCTTGCCTCAATTCCGACGGTGTACTGTCCGGGATGGTTCCAAACTTCTCCGATCGGTTTTTTTGAATCGCGTCGAGCGACCGTGCTGCGTCTAGCTCTTGCTGTTGCTTCCGTCGAAGTTCTTCGGTGTACGTCCCCTCTGAAGCTGGAGGCGACGCATCGGTTTGTGCGATTGTTAATCGGTTTGGTCCGGCGAAAGTAATGGCAAGTCCTACCACCACCCAGAGAATAATTGAGGTTCTTCTACTCATTCGATCTACTCGCTATTGAACACTCAGGTAGGGAGGTGCTTCACCGCGCAACTCTGCCAGTGCGTTGCCGGCTGCCCGCTGTTCGGCATCCTTCTTGTTTCGCCCCCAAGCCGGAGAAAAACAGCGTCCTGCAACATTCGCCGACATGCGAAATGACTTGCTATGGTCCGGGCCTTGTTCTGCCACCAACATATAGATCGGTGAAGTCCCCATCTCTCTTTGGACAAGATGTTGAAGCATCGATTTATAATTGCCGCCAGCAAATCCTTCGACGGCCAATTGAATTTCAGTAGCCATGCAACGCAAAATATAGGAGCGTACGGCTTCAATTCCCGAATCGAGGTAGATCGCTGCCGTTACCGACTCGAAGACATCGCTCAAAAGCGAACGTGGAACTCCAGTCCCCATGAGGCCTTTGCCAATGATAAGGCATTCTTCCAAGTTGAGCTGTCTCGCAACCTTTGCACATACTCGCCGTGAGACAACGATCGACTTGATCTTCGTCAGCTCACCTTCAAGATAATTCGGATGTTCACGAAAAAGCCAATCACAAACTACGAGGCCGAGCACCGAATCACCCAGAAATTCAAGACGCTCATTGGATTCGACACGTTTAGCTGCTCCCGATGCATGTGTCAGAGCTGCCCTCAGGAGTTCGATGTTTTGAAATCGATAACCAATTCGTTCTTGACAGAGCTCAAACTTTTCTTCGGTTGTCGGCGGAGTTATTGGATTCGCTAAACCTTCACGCATTTTCCTGCTCGTAGTGTTAAGGCCAAGGGA
This sequence comes from Pirellulaceae bacterium, assembly GCA_031411055.1. Classification (GTDB taxonomy): domain Bacteria; phylum Planctomycetota; class Planctomycetia; order Pirellulales; family Pirellulaceae; genus JAIYDQ01. The sequence goes on along the minus strand of JANOAI010000009.1, from coordinate 4,807 downwards.
GAAGCAAGCTGGAGTTACCAGTTGCATCTTCGTCGTGGCCTCAATACACCTCTAACCATCGCGAGATGATCTACATCGAAGCAGTCGAAGTCGTGGGCGTTCGCAACCGAACGCCGACGAGTTCCACTTGGATCGAATTGGCCAGACCTTATCAATGTAATCCAAGAACGGCGCAGTAACAGTGGTAGCGGGTGACCGTTGCGAGAAGCCGCTACACCCGGAACAACCCGTTTTCCCGGAGAAATCGGACGATTCTTGCTGCCAATGTTCTTATCTAGCCTTCCGAATTCACCGCCCTTCGATGGTTACAACCTAACATTCCCCATTATTGAAACCCTTTTTTGATCTGAACTGCCATGCTCGCCCTCGTTGGAACTGTCGCCGCAAGCACCGCTGCCGTGGTCGGGCTACCAGCTGCGCTGTCAGTCGTGAACCGATTGCGTCCATCCCTCGGCTCAAAAACGGCAGACAACCCTGGCTCGATGTCCAATGAAACGTCAATGCTTCGCGCTTGCGTACGAGCAACTCGATCGAGACTGCGGCGTAACGAAAAAGGGGGGCAGCGACTGGTTGAAATCGATCGTATTGTTATCGAGTCACCCGATACGAAGTCATTCTATTTCAAGTCGCTCAACGACGAACCATTGCCCGCGTATCGGCCCGGTCAGCACGTAATCGTTGAACGCCCAGCCGCGCATGTTTCTCTGCGATGCTACACATTATCATCTGGTCCCAACTCCGGTGGATGGCGGATCACGATTCGCCGTCAATTGCCGATTGACGATTCAAAAAGCTTTAGCGCTTGGGCTCATCGCGAGTGGCGCGTTGGCGACCAACTACGGTTGCGCGGTCCACGCGGTAGCTTTGTTCTCGATAAGGCTGACCCATCTAAGCCCTTAGTTTTTCTTTCCGCCGGTGTTGGAATCACGCCGATCGTGGCCATGCTCGCTGAAGAACTTAGCTATCCTCGCTCGCGACCGAAATGGTGCTTTCATCAGATTCGCGATCTGACCAACGCTCCACTTGTTGCCGAGCTCATTCATCGTGTTGAAGAGAGCGCTCAATGTCAAGCCGTTGTTGCGGTTTCCCAACTTGAACACACGCCGAAGTGTTCATCGAAACGAGTGCATTTGTCGCCAGGCAAACTGGATTTCGCGAAGATTATCGAAATGGTCGGTACTACTGACTTGCACGTTCTGATGTGTGGGCCAGAGCCGTGGATGCAGTCGGCAAGAATGGCGCTCGTCGCGAACAACGTTCCCGATTCGCAAATTCATGAGGAGTCTTTCGGAGGCCACCATAGCCCATCGGTCGCGACCGAATCAACTGTCCCAGCTCAAGATCTCGAGCCATCCGCACCAACGTACAACATTACGTACGAAACGTCTGGGAAGAATGCGTCTTACCAAAGTACAAAATCGAATCTCTTGGCTCATGCAAAAGCCTCCGGGATTCATTTACCAGCGAGTTGCCGATCGGGTCATTGTGGGACCTGTGCCGTCAAACTTATGCGAGGCCAAGTGCAATACCTTCGCGAGCCGCAGGCCGAGATTGCGGCTGATGAAATCCTGCCGTGCGTTTGTTCACCGGCCAGCGACCTAACGATTCAGGCTTAGTTTTTATCCACTGATTTCGACTTCATCATGAACTTATTCAAATCTAAAAAGTTTTTTGTTTTCGGCCTGATCGCGCTCAGCGTTGCCGTCGGAAGTGGGGCCAACTCGATTGACCAACTCACGAACGACCCGCGAAATTTGAGCTGGAATCTTAACGTCGACGAGAACAAAGTCGTCGGTGCGGAAGCATGCCAAAAGTGCCATGCTGCCGAAATTAACACGTGGAAGCAAACGCCTCATTTCGAAACGTTTCTAACGCTTCATCGAAAGAAAGAAGCTCAAGCCATTGCCAGTAAACTGGGAATTGCAAACTTCAAGAACGATTCCAACTGCATTCAATGCCATTACACGATGCAGAAAAAGGAGATCGGGATCGAAGCGATCGCGGGTGTTTCCTGCGAATCGTGCCACGGAGCCGCCAAGGACTGGGTCAATGTTCATCAAGACTACGGCCCCGGGGTAACGCGACTTACCGAGGATCCTAACCATCGATTCAAGCGACTAACCGACAGCATTCATGCCGGGATGCGCAATCCAATCAATGTCTACCTAGTTGCGCAGTCTTGCTACCGGTGCCACACCGTTCCCGACGAGAAGCTTGTTAACGTGGGAGGCCATAGTGCCGGGAGCCTCGACTTCGAATTGGTGAGTTGGTCACAAGGGCTCGTTTGCCACAACTTTGTTCGGACCGACGGCAAAGAAAATATTCCAAGTTCACCCGAGCGTTTGCGCCAAATGTTTGTGGCTGGGATGATCGCTGACCTTGAATTCAGCTTGCGATCCACCGCCGTGGCCACCGAAAAAGCCGACTTCGGAATCACCTCCGCCAAGCGAGCAGCTCGAGCTGCCGATCGATTGAAATCCGCCCAGTCCAAACTGCAGTTGCCGATTCTCGATGAAGTATTGGCTGTCTATTCTGGCATCACTCTTCGACTCAAGAATCACGATCCGCTGGTCGAAGCTGCCGACAAAGTCCATCAGCTTGGACTCCAATTCGCTGCAACCGTTTCCGGCGAACAGTTGGTCGCCATCGATGCCTTTATTCCACCCAGCAACAAGTGGAAATAAATTTCTCGGTACCGGCGTTAATTCGGCAGCTTCTATAAAGTAGCAAGGGTACTGCGCACAATTTGGGGGGTGGCATAGGTGGCTCATGTTCCTAGCTTGGGAATTTCGCAGGACGTTCTGATCCCAAGCAGGATGCTTACCGCACTTTCTAGTTCGCCTGTCGCAATTCCTTTAACACGAAGCGCAAGCGAGTGGCTTGGCGATAGAAACCTCAACAAAACCACTCGCTTGCGCTTCGTGTTATCAATGAGATTGTGACTTTATGAAACAATTCGGGACTGTCGAATGCTACTTCGATCCCAAGTTGCTTCAGTTATCAGCGGACGGTTGCCTTCCTATCAGCCGATAGCTTTCCGATCAAGAAACTCGCCATCGTCGGATACTGGGTCGAAGGATGCTGACGCGTAACGAGAATCATTTCGACCCCTTTCGATTTGGTTGCGGCCTCCAGCTGAATTCCATACATGGAAGAATGGGTCGGATCGGGCTCGGCTTTTCCAAGAACCGGCTCCTCCTTTTGATTCGGATACTCCAGGTAGAGTGGCGGATCATCGGATGTGACCAATTCGATCGGCGAGTACTCTCGAATCCATGGTAGAACCTTCTCGCGATTGGGGATTAGCAGTTCAAACTCGTCGGCTCGTGATCGACCACTTCCTGCAAAACCAAAGGCATGGCCACCATAGATCGCATTCGGCATCCATTCACGTAGCTGTTTTGGATCCAACGAAGTCTGAGCCCCTGAGACAGCGGCGCATGTCAAACGCGACGACTGACGCGCGATCGGATCATTGCTCGTGGGGTCGGCAATGTCATCATGCAACGCCAACCACAGCGAAGTGCACGCACCGGCTGAACTTCCAGTTGCTCCAACGCGCGTCGGATCAATGTTCCACTCGGTTGCTTTGAATCGCAGCGTCTGCAGGGCCCGGGCGGCATCGTATAAACAACCCTTGACCGGTGGCTCGACCTTATCTTCCATCGCTTGCATGATATAGCGATAGTTGATGGCCGCGACAGAAATTCCCTGGTCCAAGTACGGCTTGATAGAGGAGGTCCCGTAACCCGTCTTATCACCGCTGCGCCAGCCGCCGCCATGGATCAAAAGAATAAGCGGCGTTGGTTGTTTCGATTCTGCCTTCCAAAAATCAAAAACTTGTCTCGGTGATTCGTGGCCGTAAACGAAATCGGCAACCGTCGGCGTTGGCCGCGCCGGAGGCTTCTTTTCAGTTTTCGTCGCCGGTTTCGTCGTCGGAGCTTTCGCTTGACCGAAAACTCGTTCATTTAAGCAGCTGGCGCACCCAATGACAAAACACAAACACCACAATTTGAATCGCATACGATGAATCTCCAACTACGGAACGGCGGATACACGAAAATTTTGTTAAACGAGTTCTCTTCGATTCGACATGGCTCGACTATCAACTCCCTGAGCCTGAAGGGCTCGGAGGCTTTCTCACTTTCCGCCATCGCGTTCTCTGGCCCCCGACGAGCTCGACTCGTCGGAGCCAAAGGCGGGACGCTAGTGCACCTTGAGCATTGTACGCCAGTTTGCCACGTCGAAACCATCGGCAAACGCTGTTGGATCGCCATTGTCGCTCGTCGCTCCGCGACGATGGCGTGCATCGGCACAGCTGGCGGTCTTTCAAAACAAGCGATCGTTGAATTTCCAGGCAATTTATACGTTTACGCTCGCGTTAGTGCAACAAAAAGAGAACGAAAAGTGCCATCTACCTATTGTGAAGCGTTTGCTGCTCAAGGGAGGAGCCGTGCAGATTTTCAGAACATCCTAAACAAACATGCGCAAGTTCTCGCCACTTTCTGTCACCGAGTAGCCATTCCCAAGCGTTGTCGTGTGCCATAGCCGTCTTATGGCTTTCGTTCGACGAGCAGGAATTCCTGATTTCCTAATTTTCGACCCGTCAATCGGCACACTACGGAGCGGGGTATTTGACCAAGTTTGGAAGCTCCGGTTTGGGTGACGAATGGCACTTAGTTAGTCGTAAGTGATTATCAGGGAATGATCTATACAAAAATGGCCTCACTTGCGTAGATGGAGTTATCACAGTTCCATCATTAGGCAAGGAGGCCAGATTATGAATAGTTTGAACCATGGACGGTTT
>JANOAI010000008.1:0-3049 GCA_031411055.1 Pirellulaceae bacterium | reverse complement strand
TCACTGCACGAAGCAGCAAAAGAGTTAAACCACGCTCTCGAAACCAGCAACTGCACATCACACTCAAGCAACCCAGCAAAACAACAACCGCCCCTCAGCCACCCTGCGAAAATGGCTGATTCTTAGTTGCGATTGATACGTGTATACGGTGACACTCAGCGCGACAAACACCACCGGGTCGGCAATCACGTTTGACCTGGATGATCTGGGGACTGGCACGGCGTTGTCCGGTTCGGATTACACGGCGATCGCGGCCAACGCGCAGATCAGTGTCGCGAACGGTGCCTCTACCGGCACACTGACGGTCCTTGTGACCGATGATGCTCTGCTGGAAACCACGGAAACTGTGATTGCACAGATCTCGAATTCGAGCAATGCAGCAGCCACAATCGGAACGGCGTCGGCGACGGCGAATATCACCAATAATGACACAGCCACAGCCAATCTTTCGGTCACGACCCACGGGAACGAAACAGGGCCTGTGCACATCGTGTATACGGTGACACTCAGCAAAACAAACAACACGGGCACGGCCATCACGTTTGATCTCGACGATCTCGGCACGGGAACGGCGACGTCCGGATCGGATTACACGGCGATTGCCGGCAACGCCGTGATCAGCATCGCGAACGGTGCCACGACGGGCTCACTGACAGTGCTCGTCACCGACGACACCGATGTTGAAGCGACAGAAACTGTGACTGTTCAGATCTCGAATTCAAGCAATGCATCGGTCACGATCGGAACAGCGTCGGCGACAGCCAACATCACCAATAACGATGTTGCCAATCAGCCTCCTACGGCTGTCGTGCTGACGCCTTCGTCGTTCAGCCTTGCGGAAAATGCCAGCACCGCCAGTGCGACGGTGCTTTCCACGATCAGTGTGACCGATGATGGAATGGGCACCAACACGCTGTCGCTCAGCGGTGCCGATGCAGCTAGTTTTGAAATCGTCGGCAATTCTCTTCGTCTAAAAGCTGGTGTGGCTCTCGACTTCGAAGCCAAGTCGAGCTACTCGGTGCGAGTCAACGTGGATGACGCATCGGTTGGTGGTACGCCCGATGCATTCGCTGATTTTACGTTGAACATTACCGACATAGCTGACGCTCCGAGCTTGACTTGGGTTGTCGTCAACAGCGGCGAAGCTTTTTCGGTTGCTGCTCAGCGTTCGCAGATCACTTCATTGGTGGTGACGTTCAGTGTCCCAGTGGTGCTTGGAGTCAATCCGTTTGCGATCGTTGACAACGGCCTGACGTCGCTTCTCGGATCACCGGTCGCGGTCAATCCAACGCAGATTCTCGTCACAGGCAGCGGGACGACCTTCACGATCCGATTCGGAGCTGGACCGGGTGTGATTACTCGCGACAGCTCGACCGGACTAGGCCGAGGCAACTCGCTCGCGGATGGGAACTTCCTGTTGACGATCGATCCGAGCAAAGTCACCGATCTCGCAGCCGTACAAACACTAACCCCGACGAACAGCTTCGGCGATGGCGATAACGAGTTTGGTGATCGAGCTGTCGACAACTTTTTCCGATTGTTTGGTGACGCCGACGGCAATGGCGTCGTGAACAGCCTCGACACGGGTGCGTTTGCTCGTGCGATCTCTACTTACAACGCCGCCGTCGACTTCGATGGAAATGGAAGCGTAACGAACTCGGGAGTCGATCGAACGAACTTTTTAGGCAACTTCAACAAGCGACGAAGAAGCTTTTAGTTGAGGGAAGAAGTGTGAGCCACGAGGAGTAGTGTTTGAAATTTCAGCCCCGCAGGATTGCCCCTCAGATCGTTGGTTTCTCGCTAATGAGAACCTAATCGGGCGCCCTCCGGTCGTTCGACGCCAAACGATTTGGGGGCGAGCCCGCAGAATTTGAAAAGTGTGAGTAATTCTCAAAAAAAATCAGCATCTATGGCTTTCATTTTGATTCTATTTAATCATAATCCGTGCAAACCAGTCTTTTTAGGATTTATCAACATGCGTATTCTCTTTGGTTTCCTCCTGATAGTGATTTCCACGTCAAGTGTCCTTCAGGCTGATTATGCTCTTCGATGGTCTCCTACGTCCGGCTCGTCTTCGGGTGGTACGGCCATCAATGTCGATTTGTTCCTCGACGAATCAAATCCCGATACGAATCTTGTAAATTATGGAGCCGTTGGAGCGAGCTACAAGGTCAACTTATCGGGAGTAGGAACTTTGCAAACGCCTGTTGGCAATCCGAATTTTGATCTAGTCGACACATCCGGTTCGACTCCTACGCAAGGTAGTCTGCAACAAACTTCGATCCTCGGCCTTACGAGTGCGGGTGGAAGTTTAAAGATTGGTTCGTTCGTCATTGATCCCACGGTGAATGGGAATGGCTCGCTTACCGCATTGCTCTTCGGCTCAGCGGCAGATTTTTCAATCTACAACAATGCATTCATTCCTCAAATCCAAGATGGCGTGTTGTTCCCAGCACCAACCTTTAACTACAACTTCACAGCCGTTCCGGAACCAACCTCCATTGGTGCCATCTCAGCCATCGCTGGTTTTCGAATTTTGCGACGCCGTAAGCGAAAAGTCGAAGCTGAAGATGCAAATCGATGGAGTCTTTGGCGAAGAAGACAACGTCGTCGTTCGATTGCGAATACGCCGAAGTATTCGGCCAAGACAGGCGCTTGGTCCTAGCGGACGGTTGATTTCGCAACGCGAGATTCGAAGTTGCGATTTTATTGTGGTTGGGCAATCGCTTGATTTACATAGGGAAGTCCAATCGTCTCATGTGACATGCGGTCAAAAGCGAACGCGAATCGCAAGTCTTGAGGTCGCTCAGTTTCGATTTACAGCCAACCCAACGCCGTGAACCATGTTGACGAAAACAGAGTCATGTAATCTGCGTGTTGAGGAACTTTCGAGCGCACTTTCAAGAATGACTTAGGCTTAGGAACCGGGGCAGGTACCAAAGCCGCTGACTTTCCTCACGTAGGTCAGTCTCTCCGAGACTGACACCTCGATTTGGTTGAGGATTGCACGAGTCTCGGAGAGACTCGTCGACGTGAATCCCCAACGGCT
>JANOAI010000007.1:0-10455 GCA_031411055.1 Pirellulaceae bacterium | reverse complement strand
TTCGTCACGCAAGTAGAGAGCATCGGGAAGGGTGGCGTCGTTTTGGAATAGAGTCGGCGGAGACTTTAAAATCCGGTAAGGAGAAATTTTGTCATCAGCTTCAGATGGACCAGATTTAGACAGGCTGGCTTCCGTCGGATCCCCAACGACCTGCTTGGGCGGCTCCGAAGCATTTCGCTCTTGCGAGATGACTTGGGATGAGACTTGTGATCGCCAAAAACTAATCGTTGAGTCCAATAAGTGGATTGCGATCGCGACCAGGAACAAACAGCCGAAATACCGGCTCTGAACACAGAGGCAACGAGCTAAAGAATTAGATTCCACGACGAGATTCTTCGAGATGATTACGAGCGGCATGCCGCTCGTTTTTACCTGACTCAAGTTGTTGCGAGCCAAGCTGTCCTAGAAATAACAGCCACTCCGAATACTCAATTCGTACTCCAGAAGTCCTACTAGCACAGCTCGAAAAGCTCTACCCAGTCTATGCAACAAGGGAATTCATGTGAATCGTTGAGATGGACATGCATCCATGCATTGCGTAATTCATGCGGAAAAATCGTCAAATCCGGACTGTTCGGCTATGTCGACGCCGCCTTCGACAACCAAAGCCCCTCTTGGAGTCACCAAGGAACTAAATTATTCAATCAAAACGGTGTGTCGTTTACACACGCCGCTCTAAGATTCGAATAAAGAATAAAGACAGCTCGTTTGGCACGTTCAGTCCCCGCTGCTCGGCGCATAAGGGAAAGTTGGGAGAAGATGCCAAACGAGCTGTCAAAGTGGTCATTGTGGAGCGTCATTCGCCTCAGCCACGCTTCGAAACGGGAACTGAAAACTCCATAAATCGGCGGAACGCCGGAACGAACGCCATGAACAGAAGCTTAACCCACCCGTTTCGGAATGTAAAGCTGGCAGCAATTCTGCCACTTCTCGCGAAACTAAACCAGGCAGCTCATGCTCCAGAAGCTGCAGCCACCGACCGAACCACATAGTTACGTCACTCCATGAAGTGAACTTCGGACGAGACGCGATGGATTTTTCTCGCGGTCTCGGCCTCCAGACATGGTTTCGATCCTTTTGAGTGTTTCAATCGATTCCAATCTGGACGTGTTGAGCGAGAGTTATTGCTATTCTTCTTCGAAAGTATGCGGAACGCGTGAATGTAAATCCGGCCAGCTGGCGGCTAACAGATCGCGAAATTTCATGTTCGGAATCATTCGACGAAAACGAACAAGCTGGTCTTTGGCCGCAAATTGATAGGCATCCGCTTCTCCGGTCGATCCATCCTCGTAAAGCAGCTTCACGCGAATTCGCAGGTATTCGTTGTCCACGCCTAGCGCGTCATATCCTTCGACGCGATCGAGCAACTCTATCGTCGACGGCATATGTTCTTCAAGCAGTTCCCATGCTTCACCAAGAACATAGTCTTCACCCGGCCCGATTGCAGGATAGGGACCAAGATCAAACAACGATGCCCGAATCACGGCGGGTCGAATGTCAACGGGCGGGTGCGGCCACAAATGGCTTCTCAGCTGATTTCTTTTGAGGGTTCCGTAGACAAAGATGATGTTGCGTGTACGCATAATTGAGGGCATTATCGAAAGCCAGTCGACACCTCGTTGGGACGCTTATTTCCGTTGGCTGCGATATGCTAGAAACATCAAGTTCGATTGCGTAATCGAATAGTCGCTCGAAACGATCAACTGGTCTCGATCATCGCAAGTGCCGCCAGGGCCGCTTCTTCTCCCTTGTTTCCAACGTTTCCGCCACTCCGATGTATGGCTTGCTCAAGCGAGTTGACGGTGAGAACTCCAAATGATACCGGCTTGCAGTATTCGACGGAGAGCTGCATTAAGGAAGCAGACACGGCATTATTGATATGCTGATCGTGCGTTGTCTCTCCGCGGATAACGCAACCGAGTGTGATGACCGCCGCAAATTCCTCTTTCATCACGAAGCGTTTCGCAGCTAAGGGAATCTCCCAAGCTCCAGGCACCCATATCGATTCGATGCGTGACTCATCAATCCCGACTCCAAGCAAAGTGCGACGAGCTCCGTCAAGGAGCTTGGAGGTTATATTTTCGTGATAGCGAGAAACAACAATTCCAAAGCGAGAAGGTTTACCGGAATTGGATAAGATTGGTTCGTGAATCGTCATCGATCAATTCATTTTTAGGCTTAGAAGGAACTCAGCGTTAGATTGCGTTTTAAGAAGCTTGCTTGTCAACAGTTCGATTGCGTCGGCACTATTGAGTTCACTAATCATTCTTCGAAGCAAGTTCACACGCCGAAATTCGTCGGCCTCAAAAAGAACTTCCTCGCGGCGAGTGCCGGTCGCGTGGGTATCGATGGCTGGCCAAATTCGTTTGTCGGCCAAGCTGCGGTCGAGCACAATTTCAAGATTGCCAGTTCCTTTGAACTCCTCGAAAATCACTTCGTCCATACGACTCCCCGTATCGATCAACGCCGTCGCGAGGATCGTCAACGAACCTTGTTCTTCTACTTTGCGAGCCGAGCCAAAAAAGGCTTTCGGCTTTTGCAAAGCGTTGGCGTCGAGTCCACCACTCAATAGTTTCCCCGACTGAATGCACTCAGTGTTCCAAGCCCGCGCTAAACGAGTAATGGAATCAAGGAAAATGACAACATCACGACCGTACTCGACCATGCGTTTGGCTTTTTCTAAAACCATCGTCGCGACCTGAACGTGTCGCGATGCAGGTTCATCGAAGGTGCTGCTGACGACTTCGCATCGCGAACCCTTCACCTCGCGTTGCATATCGGTCACTTCTTCCGGACGCTCGTCGATCAATAAGAGTATGACGTAGGCATCGGGATAATTCTTCAGGACGGCTTTCGCCATTTTTTGCAATAAGATCGTTTTGCCCGTTCGGGGCGGCGCGACGATCAATCCTCGCTGCCCAAATCCGATTGGTGCTAGAAGATCAATAACCCGAGTTTCGATTACCGAAGGCTCGGTCTCCATCGCAATTCGTTGTTGTGGATGGAGTGGAGTCAAAGCATCGAAAGGCTTGCGATCGCGCCGAATGCTCGGCTCCATATGATTGATTGCTTCTACTCGCAACAAGGCAAAGTAGCGTTCGTTCTCTTTCGGCGGGCGAATTTGGCCAGCGACCATGACACCCGTCTCCAATCCAAATCGCCGAATTTGCGACGGCGAGACGTAGATATCATCCGAACAGGAGAGATAGTGGGTGCGAGAGCTTCGAAGAAACCCAAACCCATCAGGGAGAATCTCGAGCGTTCCTTCGCCATACATCAGGCCTGTTGTCCGAATTTGTTCTTTCAGAATGCAAAAGACTAATTCAAACTTGGAAAGCGAGGCCGCATTTGCCAGGTGGAAAATAGCCGCATAATTTACGAGCTCTTCAAAGCTCATCGCTTGGAGTTCACTTAGCTTCTTTGGTTCAACGTCCAAAGCGTTGCTCGCATCGGCCTTTCTCGGATAGCGCTTAGCTTCGGCCGCAATCTGCTCAGGAATCGAAAGCGGGTCGCGTTCCGAGTTAAGCTGACGAATGCGTCGCGAAATTTCGACTTTTTCGGAACCGGCCTCATCCGACTCTCGATTTCGAGACGAATCACCAGGACGAGGTTGATCTCCGTCAGATGAATAGTGATCGTATTTTCGAAAAGGTTGCCCGGACATAAGTGAACGCAATTAAAAAGTAGGGATGCAACCAAAGCTGCATCAAGAAGTTATAGCGATTTAGGATCGGTCGATTGGCTTGATATCGCCCCAAACCGAGAGAAAGGATGAGATTATTAGAAATCTTATGATAAAGACTTTGAGCCATGATTGCCATCGGCGACTTTTCGTAATGACTCAAAGACAATCGAATTGGGTCAGCCAGGGGGCCGTTGTCTTGTTGTAATGGTTCACGGTAATTGAAGCCTGTGGTAGCTTTTGGGCCTTTGTCCGGATTTCCTTTCTGAGAGATGGCTTCTCGTCGTCCAAAAAAGTTTAGCGCAGAAATACGATAGCGAGAGAGCTTTTCTCGAATTGAGGTCGCGATGATCGGCCGGGGAACGAAACCAATTGCTGGCGTAGGATCAGTATCGAGCGGAACTCAGCCAAGATACGTATATCAACCAGAGAACGGCACTAAAGTAACACCGGACAGTTGATCTTCGTTTCCATTTCTTTGAATGGGCAACTTTCGGGCATTTAAGCTACGAGGACAATATCCATTTAGCCAGTTCAGCCCACCCGAGCTGGGGTGACCAGCTAACGACGCGACGGCCTCGCCTTTGATAATGAGATAGTTGTCCCATTCTGAATGCGCGTCCGAATTGTTTCTCGACCCAACCTTCATAACACCTAAACCATTCGACCGTTTCAAAGAGTAGTCGTCCAGCGTTCCTACGTTCCTGAGGATCCTTGGGATGCCGGAAGTGGGGAAGCAGTGCTGGTACCCACGGCAATCTCGGGAGTGTTGCTTCGGGAAGAAATCCGACATCGAATTGATTGCGACGAAGGAAGATTCCGCCTCGCGCGCTAGCTCCGAAAAACACACCGAATCCGCGAAAGACGATCCGTTTTTGGCGCGAGAAATGGTAAGTATACAGGCTATGAATTCCGCGATAGGGCGATGGCTCTTTGCAACAACCGTATTCAAGCAAAAGATTGCCGCGACTCGATTGGATGTCACGACCCAATAAATAGATTTCCTGATTCAGCAGCGCCGATGCCTCGCTAAGTCGTTTTCCTCGAAGCCGCCATCGGTATTCCATTCCAGCCTTTATTTTCCTTAAAGCCAGCATTGTCAAGCGGTGTCGGTCCTGATGGAGAAGCCACCAAAAACGGATTGACTGTCTAAGTCATCCCGGGACGGCCGAATTCTTATCGTGTGCGGCCGCGAGCCTCGCTTGGTGACTGGAACTCGGCCGCGAGCACAGGGAGGTGAAAAAATGCGATTCGAGAGCGTTAAAGCTATATTTGCCCGATGGGGCGTCTCATTCTCACTTGCCGCATTCATTGTTGGTTTGAGCAATGTTTCGTTCGCGCAGTATTACGCGGTCCCCAGCGAAACAATGCCGTACAACGCGTATGGCCTACATTCAAATCCATCGTTAACACATGCTTACGACTACTCTAACCAAGCTGCCCTCGACGCGGATACTCCTCAACGGTTTAAGCCTGTCGTCGGTCTTGAAATGGGAATAATCTCCCTTGCGCGTGAAACGCCCACTTCCCAAATACTAGCCGTTGACCCAAGCAATAACGTTTTACTGGACGCGAATCAGCTTCAGGGCAACATGGGAACAGGTTTGGATGCAACGCTCAGTCTCCTCAACCTGTTTAGCGATCACAAAGCTGTCGACGTACAGCTGCGGTTCTTCCAAGCTGGCGATATGAACGCGACCGAACATATCTCCTCAACTGCGAACACTACCTTCTTCTTCAATTCGATTCCAGCCAGTCCCGTAATAGAAAACGATGTAATTTATGAATCCCGGCTTCGTAGCGTAGAGGCGAATCTCGTGGCGCGAACTCCGTATCGTTTGCGATTTTTAACCGGCTTTCGCTTTTTCGAGGCCGACGAACGATTCGACATCTTCGATTCCATCAATAGCTCTTCTAACAGTATCATAGGGGTCCGCTCAAGAGCCGAAAATACAATGGCAGGTTTTCAATTGGGAACCGAGGGAACTCTCTACTCAAATCGCCTCAGCCGAATCTTTGGGTCGTTTAAGTGGGCGATTCTCAATAACGACTTCGTCGGAACAGCAACGGTCGCCGATCCAACAACCGGAAGTTCGGTCCAAGGAGACGCCTACGATTCGACAACGTCGCAAATGCTCGACTTCCAGTTGGGTGGCTCGCTCAACGTCTCTCGGTGGCTTTCACTTTACGCCGGCTATCAAGGACTCGTTGTAAGCGACATCGGGTTGGGGCTTGAACAAAGTCGCGTCGCGAGCGTTTTCGCCGGAAGTAGCAATCCTGTCTCCTTCCAGGATGCCCAATATCACGGCTTTCGCCTAACCGGCATGGCCACGTGGTAATCGAATAATGCCTTCCACCTGGCTTCCGAAAGCTTCGGGCTCTCGATGAAGTAACTCGGGATGCAAGATTCACTTCGTTAGCGTCTTGATTATCGCAAAACGTTCGATTTCCTAAAAATCGGTGGGAACGCAAAGGTGAATTCTTCTATTTTCGAGGGAGTGGCGAAACACAAATGAGTTCGGCGGGTTTCTTACCCCCATAATCGTATCTGTTGTTCGCTTCCTGTCTGGAGTACCGTAAATGCGACTTTCTAAATTCTTGTTTGGATTTACCGTCTCCGTGTCGATGGTCAGTTCTTCTTTCGTTCCGGTAACGGCTCAAGAAGAAAAGGGGGGAGATCGTGGACGCCCCGGCGCCGAAGGCGGAGGCCCCGGGGGAACGCGTGGTAACACTGGATTTCGCGGCAATACGGGTGGTGGCATGGGTGGAGGTGGAATACCTTCCCTTATTCGCGTTACCGAAGTTCAAGATGCCTTGAAACTCGACGATTCTCAAAAGAAAGAACTTGCTCAAAAAGCCGAAGCAGCGATGACCTCCATGCGAGCTCAGTTTGCTGGCGCGGCCGGCGGCCGTCCAACAGGTGGTGGCCGTCCTGAAGGTGGCGGTCGTCCTGGTGGTCCCGGCGGTCCCGGTGGTCCCGGCGGTCCCGGCGGCGGAGGTACTGGGTTGAGTCCTCAAGAGTTAGCGCAGATGGAACAGCGAATGCTTGAGTTCCGCGAAAAACTCGAGGCCGAAGTGATGAGCATCTTAGATCCCGATCAGTCGGAATTGATGCTTGGGATTTTGATCAAGTCCGAGCAAGGTCGTTCACTCAACTCACCTTCCCTTCGAGAAAACCTAACGGTAACTCCAGAACAGTATGTCAAAATCAAATCCTTAATTGAAACCGCATCGAAGGAAGTTCGCGACATGTTCACTCAGCGCCGTGGCGAAAATGGTGCACCTGGTGAAGGCTTTGATGCCCTACGCGAAAAGATGGAAACGATGGGTAAGAAAGCGAGCATTGACCTCATTGCCGTTCTAACACCCGAACAGAAGTCGGCCTATGATGCTCTCCTGGCAAAAGCCGCCAATGTGACGTTGCCCGAGCGTGGACGATTTGGTCCTGGTGGCGGCGGACCCGGCGGTGGTGGACCTGGTGGCGGCCGTCCCGAAGGCGGTGGACCTGGTGGACCTGGTGGTCGTCCTTCGAGACCTGGACAACCTGAACAGGCTCCCAATACCTAAGCAATTCGGATCGCAACCTGACCCTGGACGAATCCGAGATATTTTTTAAACCACCGGCCATCAACCGGTGGTTTTTTATTGCTCGTTCACGATTCGATTTATCAGTTCGTTTTATCAGTCATCGATCGCAACTTCTCAGTTGCAGCTTCCCGCAGGGCCGAAGGCCCGGAACAACCTATGCCGGGGGCGAAAGCCATCGGAATGTAAGATTTCCAGAATCTCAAGCCACGAAGGGGCGGCACATGGGGATCTGTGTCGCCCCTGTTAGGGCTTGGTTGACGAACGATATCCAAACCGGGGCTTATCATCCCCGCCTTGGTTGTGCCGACCGCTCGGGTCTCCATCGTACAACTTTACAACACAACCACTGGCGATCGAAGTTTTTACGTAAGCCACCTTGATTCGCATTCGGGGCCCGCAGCGCAATTTTATAATTAATGACTTCTGCATTACCAAACGCCGACGGAATGTCCATGGAACATGGTTGCAAAGTTGGTCGATCATTTCACGGGCGACGCTGTCGAAAGTTGGTGGATCGTGTTTTGAATCGTTCCAGTAAACGTCTTTCCGCTTTCGCTTTTAAGCTTGAACGAAATCTGCATACACCAAGTTGGACAAATGTCAGGAATCTCAAGTATCACAGACCTTCCGTCATCGGAGAGTCTTGCTGACTGAACGACGAGCGATTTTTCGTCATATCGCTTTGAACCATAATTCGCCGTTCGCTTCAGTCCCCATGTTTCGATGAGAAAATTGTTAGGCGAGGATGCGGATTGAAGATCCACTTTTTGAGAGAACGTTACGGTCATGCCACGGGCATGGGCAGCTAATCCGATCGGAAGCAACGACTCGCCGCCGGTGTAGCGAACGCGATAAATTCCACCCGGGCTCTCACTTTGGTCGCTGCCCCAAGCGTTCATTCCGCAAGCATACATCTGGCCATTGTCTGGATGAAATCGAGCTCGCATGACACCGGTCGGAAACTGCGGAAGTGGCAAACGGCACATGCCACCCTGCCAGAGGTCGCCGACCTTTTCGTGAGGCACGACGTAGATCTTGCCGTATCCATACGAAAGATTCAGCAACGATCCATTCAACGGTCCCCATGCTTTACTGTCCACCCAAACCAATTCAGCCGGCGAACGATCGAAAGGCTTGTTCGGCCAGCAGAGTGGCGGGAGCATTGCATCGTCGCTAGAATCCTCCGGGGCGCCATACCCATACATGTTTCCGTAAAATCCCCCTTCGATGACTCGATTGATTCGATTCATGGGGTTCCAGTGACCTTCTTGGTCCGTCACAAAGAACGACCCGTCCGGGTTCAAGCAGACTCCATTCGCGGCACGAAAGCCGTTTGCAAGAATGGTGGTTTTGCGTCCGTCGGCTCCGACTCGCAACAACGTGCCGTGATGAGGTACCACCGAGTCACGCGCGTGACGAGCACTCTTGGCATAGTACAAATTCCCCTCCGCATCGGCTTGCAAGCCCATCGCAAATTCGTGAAAGTGATCGGTGACTTGATGATCGTTGTTGAAGCACTCGTAGAAATCCGTTTCGCCGTCATTATTCAAATCATTTAAAATAACAATCTGGTCTCGACAGGTGACGAAGATTCTCCCTTTTACGATCTTGATACCAAGCGGTTGAAAGAGTCCAGACGCGATGCGTTTCCAAGTGATCGATTCACTTAAAGGATTGATTCCGCTTACGATCCATACATCACCATCACAGCAACAGGTGACCAGCGAATGGCCATCGTCCATAAAATCCAAGCCCGACATACGAAGCCGGCTCTTCCATGGATTCCCGATTGGACTTGTCAACGTATCGACGGCGAAGGGACCGTCATCCTTCCCCAGCATTGGAATGGTTTGTTGCACCTGATTCCATTGAGCAGCCCCACCATGAGTCAATGCACGCAAATCTTCAACTCGCGATGAGTCGCCTCTTAACACGTCCGTCGGAACACTCTTGGTCGCAATCCGAAGGTCGAAATCCATCGGCGTTTGTTTTGCAGGAATACGCAATATGGCGTAGCCTTCGCTTGTCTCAATTCTCAAGGGATTGGCTTGCTTACCGATCGCAGATACGGCCATACTGTCCGGTGCGACTCGCAATATCAGATCGCTCGATGACTTTTCAACGTTCAAGGTCCGTTTCCAAACGGTCGCTTTGTCATTCATTTCGACAGAATACGACTCCAAGACCTTGGCGTCACCTACCACATACGAAATGATCGCCCGGTCACCATGTTTATAGGTCCCTCGGTACTGAGCCCATTCGCGTGGAAGCGGACCGTATGCGCGGCCGTCTTTGCCTCGTAGTCGCGGGTCTTCAAAACTTCCTGTAACAGGGTTCGCCCAACCAGGGCCAGGGAGACTCCCAAAGTGCAACTGGCCGACCGTGCGCGGAGTGATGGCGTGTGTTCCGTTGAATAGAATTCCGTTCCAATCGATGAAACCGTTTCCAGACCAAGCCCCCGCGACGCGCAACGTGTCGTGGTCGAAGGCGAGCCAATGCGAACCGGCAGCGATCCCGCCTGGACCTTCATCCAGACGAACGGCGATTCCTTTGTAGGCAAAGTTGGTGTTTGGCGGCCATACTTCGCCAGGCGGTCGACCTTCGCGAGCGGCCTTTTTCTTCTCCTCTTCGGTGATTCCCTGACGAGGCAACGTATCTGGCCCGACCATCTCATACGTGCTAATCAAAAATGGCCCATAGTCCATCTCACTCCATGGTTCACTCTTGACGGGTGCCGGACCGCTTAACTTGCCTTTGGGCAAACTGGAAAGATAAGCGTCATTCATCTTGGTGAACTGAGATGGATTATCTTCCTTGAGGTAGGTTTCACGAATGTAGTGGATCACATCGTACTTTTGTTGCGGGACCAATTGCCGCTGTGGAAGCATCATCTTGTAGCCGTGTGTGATCGACTTATAGATCGAATAGGGATCAGACCCATTTTGAAACTTGCCGGTTGCGAATCGCAACGCATTCGGCAATGAGCCGGCTTCCTCTTTGGTGCCATGGCAATTGATGCAAAGCCCGTTGTAGAGTTCCTTGCCTCGACTGAGCGACTTCGCATTCCAGGAACCAATTAAGCCAGCATGATCGAGATCGCTCTCGTATTCTGGCAATGGTGGAGGGGCGATCAAGGACGCCTCGGGTTTCAATCGAGCAGCCGTTTCGGGATCGGCTTTCCCAAG
>JANOAI010000006.1:0-2174 GCA_031411055.1 Pirellulaceae bacterium | reverse complement strand
CAAGCCGTCCGGTGTATTGCGAGAAAATGTTGAGGAACCGGACGGCTTGCGCCGTTCCGCTAAAAAGTTTTTTCCTTAAGTCCACGCCATTTGCGCAAGCCTGCGGGATTCGAGGATGTTCTGTTTCTGCAGTTGTTAGTGAAAATCCCAACGATCCGTGGGGCGAGCCCACGGGATTCAAAACATTCGATACCCTTAAAGCCTTGGACTGGAAGTCCGTCGGTGCCGATGTTTGTCGACGGACTGGAAGTCCGAAGTACGCAAAGAATTAGCTGTGACGAAGCACAAGTCCCAACCTCATCCGCGCTTTGCAAGACCGCCTCTCGTTTCCCGTGAAACAAAAGCCATGCCGCTTCGCCATGTGCACCGAGTCATCCAACCAGTGCATAAGCGAACTTCGGAAAGCCAATCGCTTTCAAGCCAATCAACCGCGGTGCCACCAAAGCCGCAGCGGCTTTGGCGCAATGCAAACCGATTATTCGCTACGCTAGCGGATGCACAACTAAACCCGAAACAAGTTTCGGATAGAAGTAGGTACTCTTGGCTGGCATACGTTCTTGATGAAGCGAAACGGCTCGGATGTGATCGATCGAAGCAGGCATCACCATGGCGGCGATCGGGTAGTGGAGATTCCCTTCGAGTTGACCGTTGAGGCCGTCAATGACTTCCTGAACCAGATGGACATAGGTCGGTTTGGGATGATCCTTCAAACCGAGTGCATCTTCGATGACCAGACGGTGGAGAATCGCGACACCCAGGCCTCGCCAATCGTCGCTCTGATCAGCCGCGATGACCTTCATTCGCTCGATTGCTTCCGGTTTGCAAGTGAGACGTATCCACTCATCCGATTTCTTCGAGTAGATCGCCATAATTTCTTGCTCGTCGAGCCGATCCATTTCAGCCCAAACTGCCCCGGCAGATTCGGGCCCCTTGGCAACCACGTCACAATCGAAATAGGGAGCCAGTTTCGCGTGGAGCTCGGCCGTCGTCATTTCGGGGACGCCACTGAGCAATCGGTGGGTTGGAAGGACGATTAGCCCAGGATCGTTCATTCCGACGAGCATCGTGAGGACGAAGTTGGAAGGATGTTCCGAAGTCAGTTCCTTGCTCTTTGCAAGTTCGTCTCGGTAGTTGCAGGCCGTCTCATAGCGATGATGTCCGTCGGCGACAAACATATCTCTGGCGGAGATCTTGGTGGCCACGGACTGAATGGTCGCGACATCGGTCAGCGGCCACATTTTGTGAACCACGCCAAGATGATCGGTTGCTTCGAGCCCTTGGACGCCCCGAATTTTTGTCTCCAGCATCTCCTGGATTTCATTGTTTTCGTCTGGGTACAGCCCGAAAATCTGGCTGAGGTTTGCTTGCGTCGCACGCGTCAATTTCAGACGATCGTCCTTCGCTTTTGCGTGGGTTTGCTCGTGCGGATAGATGTTTCCCTCCCCAAACCGAACTAACCGGACACGAGCCATAAAGCCTCGTCGGATGAACTTTTGACCGGCATAGTCGAATTCCTGGTGGTAGACGTAGATCGCTGGATCCGGTTCCGATACCAACGCTCCCTCCGCTTTCCAACTACGGAAAATATGGGCCGCACGATGATAAATAGCGTTTTCGTCCGCGTCGGTCGGTTCCGGCTTGTTCAGCTCCAGTCTTAAAAAATTGTACGGCGAAAGGCTGTATAAATGATCCTGAAGCTGCTTATCGACAACGTCGTAGGGGGGGGCGATACAATTGGTAAGCGAACCCACTTGGGCGAGATTGTATCTTAGGCCGCGGAAGGCTTGAATTTCTGGCATATTCGACTGACCGGGAATGCTAGCATGGTAAGGAATTTGGGATCAAACAAGCGTAGATTGTAGCCGAAAGCGGATTGCCCGAAACGGTGTTGTCTTTTAGCTATCTTCCCGGTACTATCCTCCATCCAACTTGCCCCGTGGTGTAACGGCAGCACAAGAGATTTTGATTCTCTTTGTCTAGGTTCGAATCCTAGCGGGGTAACTGGGCGCCTATCGAGCTCCAGATCAGGGCCCTTTCCCGTCCTCGAAGATGATCAAAATCGTCGCTCGAAACAGGATATTATCGGGCTTTACTGTTGCTCATCTGCCCGCCTGACGACGTCAAACGCTAAACGCTGGAGTTCTGCCGCCAGATCCACGTTGACGATCGAATGC
>JANOAI010000005.1:0-6505 GCA_031411055.1 Pirellulaceae bacterium | reverse complement strand
TGGGGTTGGAATTTTGTGACTGACTGCTTCGAGCAGTCTTGATCACGGGTTAGAGTCGCCAGATTTTATTCGAATGTCTCCCACCCCAAACCCAGGGACTTACATGGATTCTTTCCGGATTTTTGAGAGCGTTTTGTTTTACCCTTCCTACCGTGATCTTGCAATTACGATTGTTCGATCATGATTGCCCCAACCCGTATCCAACGAAGATACGATTACCGACTTCAAGCGATGGTTGCAATCGCCGAAATAGGCGACAGAAAATGGCGAGTACTCGAGCATGTTTGTCCGGAATGCGCTTAAAATATGCAGGCCAGCTTTCAACCATTGGCAGAGCGATCATCTGCACATCAATACCCGCGTCGATTCATCATGAATCAATCTCCCTTCATCTATCATGACATAAGGTGACTCACTGTCCACCAAACTTGGAGAACTTCAGAGAGAGTCAAGCTTTCTTTCTAGCAATGAATTGGACGATAGAGGCTAAACCGGTATGGTATTCCGTATGTTCAAAATACTCAGTCGATAAGAAATCGTATAAATTTTTCGACAAACGGTCAGCAAAGTTTATCCGACCGGCATAGTTGGCCCGTCCATCTTGCCATCATCGATTCCTCTATGTCTAACCATTTGACTCGGCGAATGTCATCGGCAAGCTTACGATCTTTTGCTTGCTCGCTCACACGAGATCGAATTGATGGACTTCATTTTCCAGCCGTGGCAATTGCTGGTGATCATCATCGCGGGTTGGATCAATCGGCAACAGCAGGAAGTAATAGACTATCAATGCGCTGAGATCAAGGTTCTGCGGCAGAAGCTTGGTAAAGGACGAATATTATTGAACGACGATCAACGACGGCTATTGGCCGTAAAAGGAAAAGTCCTCGGCAGGAAGAGGTTAGAAGAAAATGGTACCTTATTTTCGCCTGACACCATTCTGCGATGGCATCGAATGCTTGTCGCCAAGAAGTGGGACTACAACCAAAAGCGTAATTCGCCCAGGCGACCACCCATTTCACAGGAAATCGTCGAACTCGTAATCAAGTTTGCCAAAGAGAATACAACGTGGGGATACGATCGAATTCAAGGAGCTTTGGCAAATCTCGGTCACTCGATTAGCGATCAATCAATTGGCAATATTCTGAAAGATCATGGAATCGAACCCGCGCCGAAACGCAAAGCCAGCACCTCTTGGTCAACTTTCGTGAAAGCACACTGGGAAGTACTCAGCGCCATCGATTTTACGACGATCGAAGTTTGGACCAAGCAAGGGCTAACTACGTTTTATCTGCTCTTCTCCATCGAATTGAAATCGCGGCGAATTTGTTTTGTTGGCTGCACGACGAATCCGATTGAGACTTGGATGCTACAGATCGCTCGCAATTTGACTGATTGCGAAGACGGATTTCTTTGGGAAGCGAAATATCTTCTGCTGGATCGTGACGCAATATTTACACAAAAATTTCGCAACAACCTCGAATCGGCTGGGGTAAAGCCACTGAGGTTACCCGCGCGCTCCCCAAACTTGAACGCTTTGATTGAGCGATTCCACCGCACGATCAAATCCGAGTGCCTCGAACGTATGATCTTTTTCGGTGAAGACTCGCTGCGAGCTGCCATCGGTCAATTCTTGGAACATTATCACACCGATCGCAATCATCAGGGATTCGAAAACAGAATTATCAAACCTGATAAAACTTCTCTCTTACGTGATGGCCCAGTCCAATGCCGTGAGCGCCTCGGCGGCATCTTGCGCTATTACCATAGAACGGCTGCCTGAGAAAACCACCAGGTTACGATCCCGTTAGGAACGCGTACCTCGGTATCTGCACGCACTTTGGTTCAAACTCGGTACTGTTTGCGACTAAGAATCAGTGTTCGTCGCCACGCAAAGCTTCGATAATCATCGCACAACTGATCTTCGGCCGACTTTAGGACGAACAACTCATCAATCGAACAAGAAATCTCAACTAAAAAGCGCCGTTCGAGTTTTTTGACCATACGCGTGCCCCAACGACATCGCGTGAAAACAATGCTGGTGGTAATTGGCCCGATTAGAATTTTCCTTCGTCGAGAAGCTGAGCACTGTGGAAGACCGTGAGGATAGCGGGCATCCATGCCCTGCGCTACGGCTCGAAACGCTATGGGCAACCGTTCGCTACTTGGACCAAGCAACTACGTTCTTGCCCCTTCAATCTCACATCGCCCATCTACAATCCCCGATCCTTCCCCGCTCACTCTCCTTGCCCTGCGCTGCTCGCCTCCGCTGTGGCCGCTGGGTTCGCTATCGCGAATCCTCGGCTACGGGCATCGCTCGGTTGCTTGCCATTCAAGCTTTACTCCTTCGATAACATGCGATCGCGGTTCCGACCGCGTTGGCATTGGTCCGCTTCCATGCCCTGCGCCTTCGGACGACATCGTGTCGCCGCGGCCTGTCAAGGCGGCGGCATCCTACCGCCGCTTTCTCGCTTCGCTCGTCGGTATTCTTACTACTCCGGCCATCGCTACGACCACCGGCGAATCCAAACGAAATCGCTTCAACGCGACTCGATCAACTCGACAACAA
This sequence comes from Pirellulaceae bacterium, assembly GCA_031411055.1. Taxonomy (GTDB): domain Bacteria; phylum Planctomycetota; class Planctomycetia; order Pirellulales; family Pirellulaceae; genus JAIYDQ01. Next base: position 3,936 of record JANOAI010000005.1, on the reverse strand, counting down.
CAACCGCTTCAGACCACCGGGCCAAACGGTCGCCTTATTTCGGCGGGAACGAACTCCACTGATACCGCTACGCAACTGGCCCGCCGAATAAGATTCGCTCGACGAACCCGTTTAAGAGACCTGGCCCCTTTGATTTTTCACAACCATTGAACACCGGAGTCATGCCTCAGAAAATCCAACCGTCGAGGCTCCAACCAACTCTCCATCAGAAAGGAATTCAAAAATATTTTTGAATCAGCTATCGCCTAAAATTAAGACCGTCGCTGACCCCGGCGCAGCCTCTCACATTAATCGATATCCCAACCGCTTTTAATTCGTTCCGCGAATGAGCAGACTAGATTACCGTCGTCTCCCGCTTGGTATACAATAATTAAGCATTCCCCAAAAGGCGATTTCCATTCCTCAAACCAAAAGTCGATGCCGAGGCTGTTTCCACCCACGATACTTTGAGACAAACATTCTACGTCCGGCGATGTCCGAATTACGTTTTCTCTAATCCAGCTTCGTTCCCGTCCAACACACGACAAGGCTCGCTCGACGTTGTGAACAAAGACGAACTGTTCCCACGCTAACCAACTTGCGAAAAACGCGGCAACAAGAACAACGATCACGCTAATCGAACGAACTAAGTCACCATGAAAACGTTGCTGAACACACATCATTGTCGAATAAAAAAAGCTGCGGGAACCCCGCAAGACTTCTTAAAGTCCTGTTGCCAAATTGTCGTCCCCATACACCAATCGTAAATCTCTTGCCGGAACTCCCAAGTGATATTTACTTGAGAAAACGAGCCTGGTCGTATACCGTTTTGTTGAAGTAGCGCGATCATATAGTTCTTTGAGTGACGCGGATTGTCACGCATCGAGTAACCGCACTTTTTCCAATTTTCACTTGGCAATGGATCACTAAACGGATCGCCTAAACACCGCTTCTCCGGCTTGCCCGTCTTAGGATTTACAACTGTAGCGCAATCCTCTTCTGGTCCATTACCGCCCCTAATCGTGATTGGCTTCTTCGTCCCATCATTTAAAACAATTTCAATCGTGCCCTTCACAACGAGTTGTCGAAATGAGCAACATTCGCAGCACGATTCAAAATCAAAGTCGCTCTTGAACGCGAAACCAATCCACTTCAGTTTGTTCGCATCCTCATACGCTGAACAGTTTTCCGTAATTTGAAATGCGTTTGCTGACTTCAATCGACACCCGAATTCTCCCGATGGATCTACTTCCACCAAAGGCGCGCCACGACAATACTCGTACAGGTTATACGGACTTCCCTCAAACCCAATAGGGTCTCTGGAGCACCAAGTTCCCAGTACTGAGTTGAGATATCTGTTTCGGATTTGGAAGAGAGCGGTGTCGATGTCGAAGCGGTAGCTGCCGTAGGTTATTTCCCAAGCGAAGGATGATGTGCTGCGGTTGGTGAAGGTAGGGGTTAAGACCTGAGTTGTACCGTAGGCTTGGTAGCTGTAGCGTTCTTGGACCGTGCCGCTGGCGTCTGCAATCGCCGTGACGTTCCAGTTGGCGTCTTGTAGTGGATAGAGACGCTCATCAAGCGAACCGTTGCCGTCGGTGTCTCGTTCACGCAATACAAGATCGTCTAAGTAACGCATTCCCCAGACGAATTGACGATCGAGGGTTGCTGTCGTGCCGAGGCGCTCTTCGAGAACTTGCCAGTTCGATGAATAGTAGTAGTGGCGAGTATCGCCGCTACTGACCTTCTTGATCCGCCAGTTGTTGCCGGAATAAGAATAGGTAGCGACCGTCGTTGATCCGTCGTGAATTGATATCAGCCGATTCCATGCGTCCCAGGTTGCTGTGAATGAATCGGTTGGATTGCTTGGCATTGGGAACAACGTTGAATTCCCGTTGCGATCATAAGTCGGAGTTGTCCAAGCCGTACCGGCCGAGTTGTCGATATCGGTAATCTCGTTGACCGTGTTGCTCGTTCGGGCTTGCTCGATGTTGAGGCTGGAACTGCCGGGGATGGTCTGTTCAAACTCATTCCAGTGTCCGGTCGCGTCGAGTTGCCAGTCTTGCTCAAAGGTCAAGCCGGTGATCGCTGTGTGTCCACTATTGAGAAGCCCGCGTTCGAACGTTTTTAATCTTTGCATGCCGTCATGGCCGTATAGCTCATCAAAGCTCTCACCGTTGGCTTGCGCTACAAGGTCTTTTCGCCAAGTACGATTGCTTACCCGATCATAGCCGTATTTAAGATGAACGAGATCAGTTGAGCTTCCATAATTAATCCACGGAAGATTGATGATCCGACCGAACTGATCAAAGCCATCATAGCGGTTGGCGCCGCTTCCCAACGCATAGTCGAGCTTCACTTGCGGCTCGATGTAGTCGGTGCGAATGAAGGTATTCCTTCCTAAATAGCCGTATTGGCAGACCTCGGTGCCGTCCCAGTCGAGCGTTCGCACTCGCGAGAGTTTGGCAGATTCCGTGTTATCGTATAGATAGGTCAACACTTTGCTATCCGGATAGGTTATTGATGTGGGACGAATCGTGTTCGCCGAACCATCTTCGTAAGTATACTCGACTTTAGGACTGGTGCTCGTGTTGACGACGCCACTATGTGCCTGATATTGAATCGAAGGCTGTCCGAAGTCATTGTAAGCGTTCCGTACCTGATTGACCGGCGTTGTACCGATTGTGTCGCTGAAGCTGGTGATGTTTTCGAGCATCCCACGTACTTCGTAGGTCTGACCGATCCGGCGAACGGCACCGTCAACGCCGCTGCCCAGCGTGGTTATTGAATCAACCGTTTGGCGAGCTAGCTTATCGTAAGAATAAGTATGCACCGATCCATTCTGATCGGTCTTCGTGGTTGGTTGTCCTTGGCGATTGTACGTGTACGTAACTTTATCAGAGGAATCGACCGAATCGGGATACGTCTCTGAACGGAGAATATCATTGGAGGCGATGTCACTGTTGGATAACGCAACGCCGTAAGTGTAAGTTGTGACCTGATCGCCGGTTTCGGGGTTCTTGGCGGTGAGTGTCACCATGTGACCTCCCGAATAAGCTTGCTCGACGGTGACATTCTGTTCGTTGCCAGGGGAACTTCCACTCGATTGGACGTTTTGAATTGTCTTAATCGTGCGTCCGACAGCATCAAAGATGGTACGATCTATTTTTCCGGAAGCGTCCACCGTCTCGAATCCCTCACCAGCACTATTATAGCGAGTTTGGCTTACTAAGACGGTATCGGAAGATGCGGGAACGGTATTAGGGCGGGTTGGCGGACCGGCATTGTTGTTCGTGCCGTAATTGGCACTAGCAATCATTCGTCCTAAAGCGTCGGACCAGTTGGCAGCAAAGCTATCGCGGCTCTTAGGCTGCGAACCGGATGGTCCGTTCAGCGATCCCGTACCTGTCGCGTTGTCCCAACGCTGACGACCGGTGGTATCGCCACGCTCAAGTCGGAAATTCTCAATCGGAATTTTGCTCGTCACGATCCAAGTCCTCTGTCGTGGGAATCGTTTGCAGAAGCGTTGAAAGAATTCATCGTCTCCGTTCCGGAGCCGATGACCGATCTACCCCCAGGTTCAACCGGAAAAGAAATGGCCGATTCATTACACAATTCGATTCCTCCCCTTTCGAAAGGCGAACCTGTGACCGAAGAACTCACCGCTGAAAACGCCGTGCAAGCCGCGACGGACTTTCTTAACGGCCTCCAGCCGTATCCCGCAACGTTTTCGGGACGCGGCATCGCCATCTGTGCCGGTGGTCGAAGGTACAACACTTGTGCCTGGGTTTTGGTTCGCTTGCTTCGATCCTTGAAATGTGAATTACCGATCGAAGTTTGGTGTTAGCCCAGACGGAAAACAATTAGCGACTGCTTCGGATGACATGACGGCGCGTATCTGGGATATCGAAAGTGTCATCCCCAAGAATCCGGCAGCTTATATCAACCATTTTGCAAAAC
>JANOAI010000004.1:0-4630 GCA_031411055.1 Pirellulaceae bacterium | reverse complement strand
ATCGTCGAACTCCATGGACGTTTTGACGAAAGAAGTCAGCGATCGCAGACAATGTGGCTTCCATCATCCGACCACGATCGTAGTAAAACCCTACGGCCACCATCGTATCGGCGAGCCTTGCTTCAGAACTCACATGCATTTGGCTTCCGTTGTACCAAGCCCCTTGTCCCTTCACGGCAACGAACCAATCCTCCGCAATCGGGTTGTAAACAACGCCTAGCTCATGGCACCCCTTATCCGCATACGCAATGGAGACGGCAAATTGCGGCAATCCATGAAGATAGTTGCTCGTTCCATCAAGCGGATCAACAATCCACAACTGTTCGGATGCGCCCGATTCATTGACCCCCTCTTCACCCAAAATCTCGTGGGTCGGATACGCCTCATGTATAAGTTGCCCCAACAATCGTTCCGATTGCAAGTCGACTTCGCTCACAAAATTGGCAAGCGACTTTGTTTGTACGCTTACCTTTTTTCGAAATGAATCGCGAAGAATCTTCCCCGACTGCTTGGCCGCAACCAAACCCACGGTATGTAATGGGTTATTTAATTGTTTAAATGGCTAACTATTTTATAATGCCTAAGCGACTCTAGGTATGGAACGGAGCTTCGGCTGGAACCGTCAATCCACCTGACAAAAGCAACTTCCATGGCGTCGCAGAATCCCACCCCGTCAACGTCACATCGTCTTTCGCAAATATGAGGGTATAGCCCGAAGGTGGAAAAAGGGCGATCGGAATGTAAACACAGGCTAATGCTTGACCCGTTTTCGCATCCAAGCTTTCTCCCATAAGAAATCCCGTCGCTCGCGCGCCAGAGTGCGGAAACGGAACGAGGACCACCGTGTCGATATTCTTAAGACCATCCGGACCTTGCATGGCTTGCGATGCGTCGCGAATCGCTCGATAAACGATCGACACGCCCGGAATGGAACTAAAAATCCAATCAACCCATCGACTAAGCCGAGTTTGAAAGGCATAGCCGAGAAAATAGAACATCAGCAGCACGGTCAATAGGGAAATCACCGGTGTGAGATACTTGTCGACCGACTTCCAGAGCGGGGCTTCTATTCCTTGGGGAATGATCAGATGCGCTACCGGTACAATTACCCATGCGTTGAGAATGAGGTAGATCTGGTAAATCACGAAAACCGTTAGTAGCATTGGCAGCACGAACAAGATGCCAAAGATGATGCGACGCGCGATGCTCTGCAAGGTCGTAAGACTAGGGGGGCGTCGTGCGCTGTCGTTGGACATTTGGTCGTTTCACTCAATGAACAAGGAACTGTCGATGTCTACCGAAGCGGTCGAACATCAGGCGGCGTTCAGAATCTATCGCGTTCCAAACTTAAAGACAGTCGTCGATTGGTAAGTTTCTCCTGGCTTGAGAATGCACGAAGGAAAGTTAGCTTGGTTAGGGCTGTCGGGATAGTGCTGCGTTTCAAGGCAAAAACCGCCTCGATGGACGTACGTTTTCCCTGACTTGCCTTTCAGACGCCCGTCAAGAAAGTTACCGCAATAAAACTGAATACCCGGTTCCGTCGTCTGAATTTCCATCGTTCGCCCCGTGGTGGATTCATAGACCTTCGCAGCCACGGTTAATGCATTGGGCTGGCTCCCCTTATCAAGAACAAAATTGTGGTCGTAGCCCATGCCAAACTTAAGCTGCTCATCCTCTTTGGCGATGTCGCGACCAATGGCTTTGGCCGTCGTAAAATCGAAGGGGGTGCCAGCCACAGCAGGCATCTGGCCGGTCGGAATGAGCCCTTCATCGACCGGCGTGTATTGCTTCGCATTGAGCATCAACTCATGGTCGAGGATCGTCCCTTCTCCTTCCCCTTTGAGGTTGAAATAGGTGTGCTGTGTTACGTTGACAGGTGTCGCTTTGTCGGTCGTTGCGTGATAATCGACTTTCAACGAATTGTCGTCGCCGAGCGTGTACGAGACCTTCAGATTCAGATTGCCAGGATACCCCTCCTCTTTATCCTTGGCGGCATAGGAAAACTCGATCGTGTTTGATGAACCCGATGGCTTTGCATCCCATACGACTTTGTCAAAACCGATCACGCCGCCGTGCAAATGATTGACGCCATTGTTCACCGCCAGCGAATAAGTTTGCCCTTCGAGGCTAAACTTCCCTTTCGCAATGCGATTGCCGTAACGACCTACAATGGCGCCGAAATAAGGCTTATCAACGGCGTTCATATAGTCTTCGACTCGGTTGTAGCCAAGGGCAATGTCTGCCATCTTGCCAGTTCGGTCCGGAACGATGATTGAAGTGATGATGGCCCCGTAGTTTGTAGCCTTTACCGTAACCCCAGATGCGTTGGTCATTGTGTAAAGTTGAATCGAATCAAAGTCCTCGGACTTGATCTCAGCTTGCGTTAACGTCGCTACAACGCTCCAAAAACAAAAGGAGATAGCGACGATTCCAAGGCGGATGAATGGAAATCTTGAAAGGGACATGAACGAATGCCTTCGTCTATAAAGAGGGAGATTCTTGGATTCGACAAACTGTTTGGTTGAACAGCTCGTCATCAAACACGCACGTATGCGACTGCTAGTGTATCACGGTTATGAATTCCCGCGGAAGCTAGTCGGCATCGGCTGTGGCGTCGAGCAAACGCGGCGTAACAAATTCAGCCAACTTAATCTGCCCGCTATCGTAAGGTATCTTCCAATCCTCGAGCCCTTCGATCCGAAAGACAGCCACCGCGGCTGTCGGCATGATTACCGGCTTTCCGGCCAGGATCGACGCAAGATTCTCCAGGCCGGGATTGTGTCCGAGCACGAGAAGGGTATTTGCTTGACGAGGCCCGTGTTGCTCAATGACTTTGAGGATTGTCGACGCAGTTGCAAGATAGAGCTCTTGGATGAGCTCCAGCGTCCCAATGTTCAAGTCGTTCTTGGAAAGAAACAAGGCCGTTTGCTGCGTGCGTTTTGCGGTGCTACAAAGTGTCGAATACGGAACAAGATCGCTGTCGAGAAACCAGCGAGCCATGAGCGGAGCCGTTTTCCGACCACGATCATTCAACGTCCGGTCATGATCATCGACCGATTCATCCGACCAAGAGCTCTTGGCGTGCCGCATGAGTATGAGTGTTTTGGTTGCCATAACTAAATAGAATTCGTCCTTAAATTGATTTGCGTGCGAATGCGTTTCGTTCGCAACTTTTTTTCCCTTGAGCCTGAGGCGCTAGCCGATTTCGCGTTCAAAGTAATCGGCTAGCGCCTCATGCTCAAAGGACTTCGGAAATCATTTACGGTAACGGGATGTCCTTTAAGATAAACTCCACGTGCTGTTCCGTGACCGCCCCGGGAGCCTCGAAGATCAGCTTGCAGCCTTCGAGATTCTCGCCAAGTTCAAAATAATACTTTCGACCATAGGACTCGCCGTTCATCTCGTACAGTTCCGAACCAGCATTGGCAACGCGATCACCTTTGGCGTTCAACACATAGGCGTCATTTGCCACCAACCAGCCCCGAAACGAATCCATGGTTTGACCAGCATCTGTCAGTCCAGCCTTAATCTTGATCGCGTAGATCTCGTCCATCTTTTTGACTTGCTCCACTTGAACACGAAGGTTGCCGACTTTCTGCTCTTTGGGTTCGTCATTTTCGAGCTTATCAAATTCGACCGTTACGGGAGCTCCGGGAATCGATGCAATCATCGAACCAGTGAGTCGCAGGATTTTTTTGGCGTTCCGCGACGGGAGGTTCATCGTGACGGACGCTTCCAGGGAACAACTCTCCGAAGGCGAATATTCAGGCTTCGCATCCGGTGAGGCGGCAGTCAAAATCTCACCGTTGTCGCATTCCGCCAGGAGCGAATTCATTGGAAGGTGGAAGTAAACCGGCTTCAGGCGTGGCTCCCAACTGACATCAAGCGACAGCGAGAGGCCGCTGAGACGGCTGGGGAGGACCGTCCGTGTCGCATCAAGCCGTAGCGGCTCAAATCGAAAAACCCCTGCGTAGGCCGTACCCATCGACCGGATGGCTGCCCCTTTCGCTGGAATGATCTGAAGGGAACCGTTGCCGCTTTGAGGCCCGACGTCAAGTTGCAGGTCGTCCAATACTTGATCGAGTGCTTCCCAAAACGTGACATCGGCGAAATGGACTTCCAAAGAAGTACCTGGAATCTCTTTGAGCTGAAGGTCGTTATCGCTCTGATCGATCAACTCAAGGAAGATGTCGGCCGCCGAATGCTTGCCACTCAAATTGATCTTCGATGGCTGGGCGTACTGCCCGATGGCTTGAGCTTGAATCTTGTCACGAATACGATTCAGAGCGTCGCGAAATTCGCCACCGATGCTCGATGGTAATCGCGGCAAGTAGATAAGCGCTTTGGGTCCGGCTTCGATAAGGGCTTTTTCGGCAGCCGTTTTTTCTTCGGCCGTTCCATCCTTGAGTTTCCCTAATTGAGCAGTGATCAGTTGCGCAAAGGGATCTGCTTGTTTCATCGCAATCGATGGAGGATCGCCAGGGAGAGGTTCTTGAGCACCGAGAGGCAACAAAAACGATATGCTTAGCAAAAGGCTAAGGAACATCGGGAGAAGTTGTCGGCAGGAGCAGCTTGAAAAGTTGCAGAGCATTAAATGACTCGCCTCGGTTCAGCTCTCACCCTTGCCCCG
>JANOAI010000003.1:0-3125 GCA_031411055.1 Pirellulaceae bacterium | reverse complement strand
GGTCGCCAAGCGAATGAGCTGACGATTGATACGCGGATCCCATGCCGGAAACTCACCCGTGACCCATTGTGCGAGCTCCGGGCAGTCTTGTGCTTGCAATTGCCCAAGGTGCAAGGTCAGTTCGTAAACTCGGAGCAAATCGATAAAGTCGGTATCGGGAACGAAACCTTCGGCAATCGTGGCCAGCCGAGGTAACAGACTCATCGCCATCGCGTGATTCGGTTCGGCGAGAATCGAAGCCAAACTGCCCTGAATGACCAATCTCGCGTTTTCTTTGTTCGCCAGGACCGCATCGCGGACCTCTCTCGATTGCCGTTGAAGCAGTCGACCGGCCAAGAAGGCCACCGTTTTGTTCTCCGATTCGAGCGCCGGTACAAGCACTTCAGCGAGGCATCGTTGATTCGTCCGAATCATGCTTTCGATGGCAGCCTGCTTCACCTGAATGCTCGTATCGCTCAACATTTCTACAAGTCGCTTAGCGGCCATTTCGTTGTCCGAATGAAGGCCCAGCATCTGAGCCGTTTTCGACCGCAGAACTTCGTTCGGCGATCGCGAAAGGTCGACTAACAATTCGACCGTGGGTATCGGGCCCAAAAGTTGCATCAGATCCAAAGCCCGAGTCCGATAGCGAGCAGGATTGTCAGGACTGTAGGCTACCCCAGCAACTTTCTCATCCCATTCCTCGCCAAGCGATCGCTTCAAAAGCGCCACCGCTTGTCGTCCCCAAGCGGAATGCATTTGCGGTTGGCGAATCGCTTTCGAGATTCCTTCTCCAAGATCAGTCTGCTCCTTCGGTACGTCACCCGTGTAGCGAACTCGACAAATACTTCCGTTGGTTCCACGTCCGCCGGTACAAAAGTAGAGACTTCCATCCGGAGCGACGTCAATGTCGGTAACATTCAGAGGCCGACCAGTCACGAACGTCTCAAACTTCGCGTTTCCGTCCGCTAACGACTTGGTATCAACGCGCAAGATCCGCCCCTCGGACCAATCGGCGAGAAAGAGATTCTGTTGGTAGGCTTTTGGATAAACATTGTGGCTATAGACCGTGCAGCCTGTTGGCGACGATCGGCCGGTACTCAAAATCGACGGCATGCGATCCACATAGTATTCTGGCTGGTTTGCCCATCCGCTTCGCCAGCCATATTCGCCTCCCTCGACCACCTGAAACAGTCCGGTTGCTCGGTGCCAACTCGTGCCGATATCCGCTTCCATGTCGCTATCGTGTACGAAGAGTGATCCCGACGGATGAAAGGCCAAGTCATAGGCGTTTCGCAAACCACCCGCCACGATCTGAACTTTCTCTCCAGAAAGTTCTACGCGTATGACCGTTCCACCTGGCGACTTAATCCCTTGAGCATGTCCGCCTGGATCTTCTTCGCGAGGCTGCACCAAGTCGCCTTCGTAGATGGCTCGATACGAGCTCATCGGATCAACCTTGCTCGCAACTTGGACATGATTTCCAAGTACGACGTAGATCATTCCATCCGGACCTAACACAAGCTGATGTGCCCCGTGCTCACCCGGCGTCCCCGCAAAGCCAACGATCAACGAAGCCTGCTCGAGTTTGCCATCGCGATTTTGATCCATCAAACGATACAACCCGCTCCCCTGATCTCCTTCGCCCGTGACAAAGACATCTCCGTTCAGCGGTAGGATCCCTTGAATATTCTTAACTCGATCACTATACGTTCTGACTTTTTCTGGCTTACCGTCTTTGTCCGAATCGTAGATCAGAAGGAGTGGCCCACCCTCTTGCGATGCTACGATGTGACCAAACTCATTGAAAGCCATCGCGATAAGCGAACCTGTCGCGTCATGGTTCAAGAGCTCTTCGACGACGAAGTCTCGATCGGTTGTGAATCGCTCACGAGGATTCGCCTGGTGTTGAGGGAGAATCGGGGGAAGCTTGCTTGGCTTCATGTCATCCTGAATCTTTGTCGAAGCCGCTACCGTCTGCATCGGCGACGAGACCGACGTCGGTGCGTTGAGGAGCGTCGCATTTTTCCAACTCGAGTCTACAAAATCCGGGTTCTGCCAACCGGCGGGCGCTTTCGCGGAAGCCAACCACGTCTCGCTTGTACCCAGTCCACGCCAACCTTCGTTCTTGGGCTTCACATAAAGCCGAGCAAATAATCCGGCTGTCGTTCCTTGAACATTTTCGACACGCACAGCGATCGTGTTGTTACCTGGCTTGACGAACATCGAAATGTCGATGGTCTTAATTTGCTCAGAGACGTGATCGCCACCCGCGCGACGCCCGTTGATATAAACTTCGTAAGCATCATTGGCCCCGATCTGAAGCTGGGCTTTTTCGAGGAACGAAAACTGAATCGACTTGCGAAAATAAGCGGCCCCGCGAGGAACCTGATTCGGCGCGACACCCGCAACCCAGATCCAATCAGCCTTCGGCGGCCGAATCGATTTCGAAGCCGATGGCTGCGCTTCCGCACTACTTTTCCCTTGAGCCCAAAGCACCTTATCGCAACACAAGACCAACAACGAAAAGCAAAGCGTTAGAAAAAAACGCTGCATTAACGCAGAAGAATTTGTCGCAAATCGCCCCAAGTTTTTTCTCCCCCTCGCCCCGTCTTCGGGGAGAGGGGGCGGGGGGGTGAGGGGCCGAATTGCTTGGAAAGTCTGCCCCCTCACCCCGACCCTCTCCCCCGCAAAGCCGGGGGCGAGGGAGGAAATACGCGTGTTACTTTGCAAACCTTCAGAACCCTCATATTGCCTAGTGTTCAACATTTTCATCAGGCCAGCCGGGGGGTGAGGGGCCGAATCGTATGAAAACGTGGTTGAAAGCTTTGGATTGTGTCGGAATTGCACGTTGGAGCCATCCGTAATGAAAGACGGGAAATGCGAACCGTCAACAGTTAGCAAAAACGCTCGCTCGATGGCAAGAGAAATCTCCGAAGACGCAATAACCGGATTGAAGAATGAGTTTTCCGGAAAACCAATTTTGAGCTGATAGCAAAACCGCAGCCCTCGGCCCGTCTCGCCGAACGCGAAGCCGAGGCGAGGCGGCGAGAGGCGAGGCCGAGAGAGCGAGGCGGCGAGAGCGAGAGGCGAGAGCGAGAGGCGAGGCCGAGAGCCAGAAGAAAGGTTTTGGAATTGGCTCGAAG
>JANOAI010000002.1:0-2013 GCA_031411055.1 Pirellulaceae bacterium | reverse complement strand
CGTCGGTTGGGCCAAGCGAGTCGAGCACTTGCCGGATTCGCTGTGACCCTTGAGTTGCCTCTTCGTGGCTACTGGTCGAAACGTCGGACGATGTTTGCAAGGCTCCGCTACCGAAGAACTGTTTGGCTTCACGAGCGAACCGCTTGCGAGCCGAACCGCTACTGGCCAAGTGAGGCGACATGACTTTGATCGCCACGATGCGATCGAGAGAACGATCATGAGCCTTGAGCACCACGCCCATGCCGCCAGCACCGACAACTCCGGTGACTTCATAGCCACCGATGCGACCAAGCGATTCAGGGTCGTCCGTCGGCGCGAGTTGCTGGAGAACCAATTCGATCTGTGGCGAACGAGCGTTGAGATGATTTTCGTGGACCTCTCCGCAATTCAACGCATTGATCGCAGAGAGATCAGCGACTTTAGCTCCGCCCAGCAAGTTGGATGCTTCCCGCCATGCAGACTGTTCCGCCGCGCGGCTTTCTAGTTCTTCGCGGCAACCGGAGCACTCGTCCAAATGCAAAGTAAGTATCTGTTCCTCGCTTTCATTCAAGTCATTTTTCAAGAACGCATCGAGCCAGGCCGAATTGCAGGTTTGTTGGTTCATTGTTGTGCTTCCTCGATTTCAGCGACAGCAGCCCGTAGGCGCTTCATCACGCGACTGCGGGCGGCATAGATAGTTCCAATAGATTTTCCAAGTTCCTGTGCGGCATCTGCGTTGCTCGTGCCGTCTATAACCGTCATTTCAAAAGCTCGCCATGTCACGGGATCGACGTCTGTGCGAACAAATGCTGCCGCTCGCAGATACAGCTCGCGGCGATATTCCAGCTGAATCAACGAATCGGTCTCAACGTCGTGTTGAAAACCAGTTCGTTCAGGAAATTCAATGAGTAAATCCTGAAACGACGACGTCCCAGTAGCTTGATCCGGCGGACGTCGTGAGAACGCATTGAAGATTGCGTTCCTGGCGACTCGCCGGAGCCAATGACGAAACCGAGTTTTTTCGCCTGACTTTTCCCAGCGACCGATCGATGCTGACACTGCCAAGAGGACTTGCTGCGTTAAGTCCTGGGCATCTGCGTCCTGCATTCCACGAGCGAGCGCGATCCGGTGGATTACCGGTCTATAGAGATCGACGAACTTCCCCCACGCATCACGATTGCTCGGATCTTTGACCTGAATGATCAGGCTTTCGCGAGTTTCGGGGAATTGTGTCACGGTGGTCTCAAGTGTAGGGGAAACTCGCGTCTAAAGGGCTAAACACGACTTCCCTCAAATTCTGACACAAAAACGGGCTGTTAGACCGCAAAACACTCGCAAGTTGCGTAGTCCACGAGGCTCAATCGCTTTAATGCAGGGACGTGGAGACAGCGATTAACCCAGACGGCTGTCTTCAGCGGACGGGCAGGAATCCAACTTGCAGATTTCTCGGTAGGATCGTCTCTGGTGAGAGTTTCGGCCGTCACCGCAGTATTCTGCTTTTTAGACTATCTCAACTGTATGCTGCGCCGAACCACTACTGCTGAATTCTGCTTCGCGTCATCGAGTAGTTCCTTCATCGGCAGCTCAGCAGTTCCATCTGTGTGCTCCAGACGCAAGATTCCAATGTCTGCACTCGGAGGGAACTTTGTTGTCACGATTCCCTGCGCGTCAGATAGCTGTTCATGATCCTCAAGGCAATCCAACTCGTTTGGATAATGAAACGTCAGTTTTGCTTTTTCGGCAGGAGTGCCATCGAGCAAAAGGACTTTTAGCTCAACGTCGGGCATTGGCTTCAGGCGAACATCGCGTCGGATCGGTTTACTTCGATCCAATTCATCGGGTAGCCGAAATACTTTTGTCTCGTAACCCAACGCGGAGATCCGAATCGTCTCGTTGGTGATCTGCGGCGAGATCGGGATAAAATTGTGCTGTGTTTTCGATCCATCGACTAGCCCGAACTGCCACCAACGGTTTGTTGTCGGATCCTGATAAAAAATCTCTGACCAGAAGACGATTTCATCGGTCGCGTCATCA
>JANOAI010000001.1:0-11069 GCA_031411055.1 Pirellulaceae bacterium | reverse complement strand
TTTTTTTCACTGGATTGCAATCAACCGTTGGCCGTTTGGGCTGCCAGGGCTCTTTTTCATTTGCCCTACGAACATGCGTCTATGACTGCGCACGTTTCGAACAACTCTCGCGTGAGCTATCAATCGACGCGATCGTTGCTAACCCGTGGTGGTACCTCAAGTCATTTCGAATGGACGATGGATTCGAAACGGTTTGAAGCAGAACCAGGTACGCTGGATTTTTTCTTGATCGAACGGTATCTCCTTTTCTCAATGACTCGACAGGGGAGGCTCCAAACCGGTCAAGTGCACCATTGCCCCTACCCACTCCATCGGGTGTCGGTAGAGCATTGCGAATCCGACTTGTTTGAGCTCAATGGGTTCCCTCCGGCTGCTCAACCCTTTGTGCATGCAATCGGGACGCGTGGCGTTGATGTTGAAGTGTTTCCGCTCGCAGATTCGATGCAGGTCGGTCGCTAGCGCGAGGTTACGGCTAAGCGAGCATGCGCCGATAGTCGTCGGCGTTCGTTTTACGGTTCAGCAACTGGCGGGAAGCTCACCAAAGTCCGTTTTTCGGCGGCGATTATTTGTTTTCTGTGCGAGGGTCTTTGGATTGGCGGGAGTTGACGCATAAAAACTTGGAATTGAATAACGTTCACAATCGTATCTTTGGGCCTGCCATCGGGTTATATTGAAAGGCTCACAGCCTATTCGGAAGAGAGTACTATGTTACAAAAACGTCGTTTACCGAGTCTCGCGATTCTATTCTGCATTGCGTTTGCCGCTCAAGCAAAGATCAATCAAGCCCGAGCGGACCTTACCTTTTCGTTTGGAGCAGGTACTGGAAATGCATCGGCTGATTTAGGGTTTCAACTGGCCGCGAACTTCCTTTCATCAAGGTTCAGCGACAACATCAACGTAACGATTGACACCGGCTTTGCAGCGCTAAGCCCAGGCATCCTCGGTCAAGCAGGATCGGCACTCCAGAATTTCAGTTACTCAACCTTTCGAACAGCGGCCGTGAATGATGTGACGTCGACAAGCGACGCGACTTTCGTAGGGAATCTTCCATTAGGGTCCTTTTCGATGTACATGAACCGTACGCTGGATAACGGCAATTCCGCGGTCCCTTACGTTGATAACACGGGGGCAAATACCACCTCGATTCAGCTTACAACCGCCAATGCTCGAGCTTTAGGAATGACTGGATTCGCGGGCACGGATGCGCAAATCACATTTAGTAGCCTCTTCACATGGGATTTTGATAATACCGACGGGATTACGCCCGGGGCGATTGATTTCGTGGGGGTTGCCATCCATGAATTGATGCACGCCATGGGTTTCGTCAGCAACGTCGATGATGTCGATTTTTCGCCGAATCTCGCGGACGACAGTTATTTTCCGACGCCGCTCGATTTCACGCGGCAATCCGCTGCCAGCATTGCGGCAGGTGCGAGAATTGACTTCACGGCCGATGCACGAGCCAAGTTTTTTTCCCTTGATGCTGGGGTAACGAATTTGACGCCAGGTGTAAACGGTGGCTTTTCAACAGGAGTCAATTTTGGTGACGCTCGGCAAGCCAGTCACTGGAAAGACAATCTCGGTTGGGGCATCATGGATCCGACATCACAACCAGCGGGTACAGCCAACGTGGTAACGACGCTTGATTTGCAAGCGCTGGATATTATTGGCTGGAATCCCAAAGCCGTCCCCGAGCCAAGTTCCATCGTGCTTGTCGGACTGAGTGCTCTGGTGGTTGGCTTTCGTCGTCGCCGAACCCTGGCTTGCTGTCAAAACTAGTTCGCCAGATTTTCTCGAAGCTTCGATCGTGCTCGCGACAAGTAGGGCCCCATACTGTTTTCGGCCATTCCAAGGTGCACACTAATTTCTCGATAGGATCGGCCTTCCAAGTGGAACATCCGAACCGCCGTTGCTTCGGAAGACGAAAGTTTGCCGAGTGCCGATTCAATCGCTTCCCGATCTTCGCCCATGGCGAACTCTTCACGCGCCAAAGATTCAACGACTTCCGGTTGTTGGGTGTTCGAACGCTCTCTTAAAGAGGCTTTCTTTCGTCGCGACAAACGCCGTACCACCACTCGGCGAACAACGACGGTGAGATAGGTCGCCAATGAGCTACCGCCGCGAAATCGGCGAAGAACCGCGAAATCGCTTTCGATTAGCGTCAGAAAAACATCCGAAACCAATTCGTCCCGAGCGGAATCGTCCAAGCTAATGGAACGAGCCTGTGCGGTGTGCTTGATCACATGCAGCACCAATCCGATAAATCGATTGACGAACAACTCCCAACCGCCCGGTGCACGGTCTAAACAGCGTTGAAGAAGCTCGCGATCGACGTTTGACAACACGGGCGGAAAATTCCGATAAGCTGGAGATAAGGTCAAACATCAATGGTAGGTCGAAGCGGGGACCGCATCAAGCAGAATTAGTCCTAGCCGACCGGCGATTCAGAAGTCTGTTTCCGATTCCGCCCTTGAAATTCCTACACATGGTAGAATTTAGTGCCGGCGCCGGCTCGCACAGCTTTGTAAGTGGGTTCGGACGATTTCGCACCGGAAACCCGAATCGGTTGGTTTTTCGGCCAATGTTGCGAGACGATCAACGTGTTTCAATACGAAGTTAACGTCATTTCGGCGGCCAAAAAAGACGACTTGTTTTAGATCGATTTATGAAGCTTGTTTATCTAACCGCCGGAGCTGCCGGCATGTACTGTGGCTCGTGCATGCTCGACAATGCACTGGCAAAATCGCTTATTCGACAAGGGCATGATTGTTTGCTGGTGCCACTGTACACACCGATTCGCACTGACGAGGAAGACGTCAGTCTACAACGTGTTTTTTTTGGAGGCGTAAACGTATTTCTTCAGCAAAAGTTTCGTTGGGCTCGCCATCTTCCACGTTGGATAGATAGTGTCTTGAATCAGCCATGGCTCATTCGCAAACTCACCGCCAACACCGGCAAGACTTCTCCCGAATTATTAGGGGCACTCGCCATTTCCATGCTTCGTGGAACCGACGGCTACCAACGCAAGGAAGTGCTTCGGCTTTGTGACTGGATCGAGCGCGACTTCAAGTCCGACGCAATCGTCCTTACGAATTTGTTGATTGGCGGTTGTATCCCTGAGATCCGTCGTCGTTTGAAAGTTCCCATATTCGTTGTGCTTCAAGGAGATGATATTTTTCTCGATTCGCTTCTCGATCGCGATCGCAGCCAATCCATTGAAGCCATGAAGAAACTCGTCCCTCAAATCGATGGCTTTATCGTGCATAGCCATGATTACGGTCGACGCATGGCTTCGCTTCTCGACATCCCCGTTGATCGATGCCACGTTGTTCCGCTTGGGATCGATAGCAAAGAGTTTCAGCCGTCTAACGAACCATCTGAATTGTCGGAGGGAAAGCCGAGCGAATTGAGCTGGAACGTTTCCGGATCAGGCGAGGCAAAATCTCGTTTTCGAATCGGCTACTTCGCTCGCATGGCTCCCGAAAAAGGTCTGCATATGTTAGTCGATGGGTTCATCGAGCTCACTAGGCGACTTGGCAAAGATCGCTTCGAGCTTCAATTGGCTGGTTGGCTTGGTCCGCAACACGAGGCGTATTGGCGTGAGCAACAGAAGAAGCTCTGCGAGGCGGATCTGGACGCAAATTGGAGTTACGTGGGAAGTATTGATCGACAAAGGAAGGTCATGTTTTTACGGAACCTCGATCTTTTTAGTGTGCCGACAACCTACCAAGATCCGAAGGGATTGTTTTTGCTCGAAGCGGTTGCCGCTGGTGTTCCGTATCTGGAGCCCAACCACGGGGCTTTCCCTGAGTTGCACGCACGCTTGCAATCAGGTTGGCTATTCGAGGCGAAGAACCAAAGCGATTTCAATGATCAATTGGTCGCTACGATTGAACTATTAGCTCGTCCTTCCGCTACCAATCATGCAAATTCGATTGAATTCGAAACGGGAAGTGTCAAGCTTACTTCCTATGAACATCGCAATCAGCGACCCGTCGACACTTTATTCGATGAAATCTCAATCGATCGAATGGCCCAACGGTTTATCGATGTTGTAGGCCGCCATCACTAATCTGCTTTTTTCAATTTTTAGGGTGTTACGTGATCTTACTCTCACAAATCGAAGCCCATCTTCATTCCATGGCTCCACTCGCACTAGCCGAAGATTGGGACAATGTGGGTTTGCTCAGTGGTGATCTACAGTCGCCCGTGGATCGCGTAATGACCTGTCTTACGTTGAGCCCCGCTACGGTAAAGGAAGCAATTGCAGATAAAGCCGATCTGGTCATTGCTCATCATCCACTCCCTTTTCGACCCATTAGTAAAATCGTCACATCAACAACGACTGGGCGAACTCTTTGGGAAATGACCCAAGCCGGTATCGCCATCTACTCGCCGCATACCGCCTGGGACAACGCTCGGCACGGAATCAACGCTCAATTGGCCGAGTCGATTGGGCTGGGTGGCATAAATCCTATGAAACCGTCGCGTATAACTACGGCGGAAATGAATGGGCTTGGCGCTGGAAGGGTCGGTGAATTATCAGCGGCGGAACCGCTAAGCGTGATTATTCAGAAACTACGACGCAAGCTGAGCCATCTTCGGTTTGCCTGTAATCAGCCGCTCGATACAAAAAGTCGTCGCGTTGCGATCGTATGTGGAAGCGGCGGCAGTTTTATCGAGTCGGCTTTGTCCTGTGGAGCGGATTTGCTATTAACAGGTGAAGCAACCTACCATCAGTTCCTCGACTCTCAGTCGCTTGGCCTGACGATACTCACGATTGGCCACTACGCCAGCGAACGATTTGCGATGGATCAGATGGCGACAACACTCCAGGCCGCCTTTCCGAAACTTACCGTTTGGGCGTCTCGCCATGAGCTTGATTCCGGATTCGAGGTTTCCGAGTAGAATGAACCTAGGCGAGGGGCGCACTACGGAGTTTATCATGCAAAAAGTAAAGATCTTCAAGAGTATTGAAAGCGAACTTGGTGGCCTCGAAAAGGAAATCAATTCTTGGCTAGCCGAAAGCAACGTCAAAGTCATTTCGATGACCGGAAATATTGCTGCACAAGCCCCCAAGTCGTCTCACGTGGGTTCCTTCAGCGCATCGGATATCCTGATTATTATTCTCTATGAAGAGTCTTAGGCTCTGTTTATAAACTGGCTTTCACGTAGCGGCGTCTCTCCGAGACGCAGTCATTTCGCGTCTCCGAGAGACGCGACTACTTGTTTAGAAACAGAGCCTAAGACAAAAATCGTCGGTATTCGTGTCGAGTAAACTGGGGTCTCGCCGTAATAAAGGCGGTGAGGGAATTCAGTGCTTTCAAAAGAAGATATTACCGCGAACTTGATTGCCGAACGGTTGTCCATTACAGCTTTTCTAGCTACGGTTACTCGTAACTACCATTTGGCAGAAGACGTCTATCAGGACGTTTGCGTCAAAGCCATTGGCGCGAACGAAGTCTTCGAAGCACTTGAACAGGTGGATGGGTTGTTTTTCAAGATGCACAGGATGACACAACAAGTTTCGTCGACCCCGTTTTTATAGCTGGCTTGCCTGAATGATGAAATACACAAGGAATAATCTTAGAGCGATTGTCCTCGCTGGGTTGCTGGTAACGAGTTTTATACCGTTATTGGGCGCTGACTCGACTCCAGTTGTGCGTTGGGATTTTAACTCCGAAGAAACTTTGCCGCTCCATTCGCATGGAACGGTACATCGCGACGTCCCGGGACCACGCCCACCCGAGTATCCGGATTTCGAAAGCAATAACACCGCGGTGAAGCTTGATGGCTCGGGTGCACACTTAGCGTTCGATGATCCAGGCGCTGCGAGTGACTTCGACTTTGCAAATGGAGATTCCATAACACTGGAAGCCTGGGTACAAGTGGACGAGCTTCGAAAGAACGAAAACTGCTACGTAGTAGGCAAGGGTCGCACCAGGCAAGCCGGCTTCGCTCCGGACAATCAGAATTGGGCGATTCGAGTACGCGAGAGCCAGGCAAAAGCCTGCGTGAGTTTTTTATTCGCGACGCCATTGACGAGTGGAGCAACAAAGTCCGAAGGCCACTGGCATCGCTGGACATCAACGAGCGGATTCAAGCCCGGAAAGTTGTGGCACCATATCGCGGTAGCTTATCGGTTTGGTGACCCGGAGAGTATTAAGTGTTGGATTGATGGTAAACGCGAACTTGGTGTTTGGGATATGGGGGGAGAAACAACAAAACCGCCCGTTGTTGATGACGACGCGATTTGGATCGGTTCTTCAAGTGGCGGTGCGGCTGCGAATAGTTTTCGCGGATCGATCGACGCGATCGCCATTCATCGCAAAGAGCTTGATGATGCGACGATGAAACTCCGGTATCGGTCGACGGCGACCGAAGTCGTTGCAAAACCGTTGCCTGAAGTCATGCCGACGCTCGACGATCTCCCGAAATCAAAGGTCTTGCTCTCGCTCCAGGAAGGAATGCCGTCTCATACTCGTTGGCTCAACGAAGGCGAGAGCTTGCCGAAAGAGACGTTGCGATTCGAAACGGACCATTTTCTTTTCGATCGGCTTCCGCAGCGATTCGATGACTGGGGGATTCGAGATAGCTGGAAAGATCCCGTGCTTGTCCGATTGTCTGCCGACGTTGCTTTAAAGCCTGGACCGCAACGTTTCATGATGCGTGTTCGGGGTTTGAGTCGACTCTGGGTTGATGGAAAGCTCATTGCGAAAAGTAAACCCATCACCGGCTCGCCAAGCGGCGAAGAGCCCATGACACCTGTTGCGGAACCTCCCGCGCCTGGGATGCGTATCGCGGAGCATCGCCAACAAGAAGTATTTGGCGAGATAGAAGTCGCGGAATCAGGTGTCTGCCGGGTCATATTGGAAATGATTTCTGGCGGAAAAGGGTTTCGAACCGATCCGGGTGAAACCCTGGTTGCCGTTCAGTCGGAGACAGATGGGCCATTTATTCTGCTCCAATCGATCGGAATGAACGAACCTTTTACGCCGCTTACCGACAAACATACGCTGATAGCTCTGAAACGACTAGAGACTTCACTTGATGAGTTTGACACAAACAATCGACGGCAGTTTGCGTCAAGCCAAGCAGGCTATTGGTCAAAGCGACATGAACTTGCACGCGAGATTGTTGCGAGTCGGAATACGATGGATCCTCCAAAACGAGATCAGCATCCGATTGATGCTTTCTTGGCATTGAAAATGAAGACGGCGGTTGCCGCCGCTGCGAAAACGACCGAGTCCGAGTCGATGCATTTTCATAACAACGTTCTGCCTATTCTGAAAAGCGAATGCATTCGTTGTCATGGCGAAAAAGAGCAAGGTGGCTTGCGATTGGACTCGCGCGATGCCGCCTTGAAATCAGGCGATTCAGAGGCCCCTGCGATTATTCCAGGTCAAGTCGACGAAAGTGAAATAATACGTCGTATTACCTCAGTCGATCCTGACGAACGCATGCCGCCGGGCGTTGAAGCTTTGTCGAACGAGAAGGTGGATTTGATTAAGAACTGGATCGCCACCGGTGCTGCCTGGCCTGCTCCCCCCATTTCAGCAGAACAAGTCGCGGCCTCTCCAATTCTTAGTGATGAAGCTTTCCTTCGTCGCCTCTATTTTGATACCGTTGGACAGCCACCCACGGCCCATGATATTCGAGCGTTTTTAAGCAATCGTTCTGAAGATAAGCGGACCAAGGTAGTTGATCGGCTCCTTGATGATCCGCGATGGGCTGATCATTGGATGAGCTATTGGCAAGACGTGCTGGCGGAGAATCCGACGCTTATCAATTCGAGCTTAAATACGACAGGACCGTTTCGCTGGTTTCTTTACGACTCTCTGAGAGACAACAAGCCGTTTGATCGCTTGGTGACCGAACTGATCATGCTTCGCGGTAGTCCCTACGAAGGCGGCAGTGCGGGCTTCGGTATTGCGGGCGATAACGATGCACCCTACGCAGCCAAAGCTCAAATTGTTACCAGTGCTTTCCTCGGTATCGAATTGCAATGTGCTCGATGTCACGATTCGCCGTATCACAGTACCAAGCAAAGCGATCTCTACTCATTGGCTGCAATGTTTGAAAAGAAGGCGGTCAAGGTTCCGAAGACCAGTCGCGTTCCGGCGGCGTTCTTCGAAAACAAACCGCGCGAATCGCTGATCAAAGTCACGCTTAAACCCGACCAGCCGATCGAACCCGTCTGGCCATTTGCCGAAGTCACGGGCGCATTGGAAACTGCGACTCAAGATCTCCTTCTTGATCCCGATAATTCACGCGAACGACTAGCGGCATTGGTTACAGCCCCACAGAACACCCGTTTTGTTCGAGTGATCGTCAATCGAATTTGGAGACAGTATCTTGGTGCCGGCATCGTTGAACCGCCGCACGATTGGGAAGGCAACACTCCCAGCCACCCGGAATTGCTTGATTGGCTTGCCAAAGACTTTGTCTCGAGTGGTTATGATCTTAAGCATCTGGCTCGGACAATTTTGACTTCGCAAATCTATCAACGTGCTGCTATTGGACGTAACCGAACGACCAGCTCCGAACTACGGTTTTTCGCATCCCCGGACCCGCGTCGTCAATCAGCCGAACAAATCGTCGATACGCTGGTCGCAACATCGGGGCGCGAGATGGATATGGAAGAGCTCACCTTCGATCCCGACGCACGAAGAGCATCAAGCAATCGACTGACGTTGGGGATACCCAAACGAGCGTGGATGCTTGCAAATCTCGCGAATGAACGTGACCGCCCGTCACTCAATTTGCCTCGAGCACAAGCGATTGCCGATATACTTATTGCCTTTGGTTGGACCGGCGCTCGACAGAACCCAAAAACAGACCGCGAAACGGCGGCGAATGTTCTCCAACCCGGAGTCATTGCAAACAGTATCGCGTCGATATTATTCACACGAGCCATACAAGGGAGCGAGCTTGCTCAGTTAGCGATCGACTCACCATCGCCACAATTATTGATTGACGATTTGTTTCTTCGCTATCTGAGTCGTTTCCCTACCGAAGTCGAGAAAGCACCGCTCGTGAAAGCCATAGCGGTCGGTTTTGAGAGTCGCATCGTACCACCAGAGGAACAAATTTCGATCGAATCCCCAAGCCCGCTTCCTCGTGTCACTTGGTCGAATCATTTGCGTACGGAAGCTAACGAGATCGCCCTTGAGCTAGAAACGCGAGCTCGCAACGGCCCTCCATCCGATCCGCGTTTGAAACCGGAATGGCGAGATGTCTATGAAGATGTTATTTGGAGCATCATCAACACCCGTGAATTTGTTTGGTTACCATAAAACAACACAAGCGAAGAACCCAACCCTTGCATTGACCCTTGAGCCTGAGGCGCTAGCCGATCCTCAAGATCAAACCCAAGCAATCAATCAAAAGCAGTAGCCCTTATGGACCGCCGAGAATTTATCCAATCATCCATCGCCACCGCATCGATGGCCTCGATGGCGACGTCCGCCATTTCGAGTCCGCTAGCAGTTCGTGGCCAGGCAGAACACGTTATTTCCATTTGGCTTGGAGGCGGAATGGGAGCGGTCGATACGTTTGATCCAAAGCGACGTGGCGATCCTTCCAAAAAACAAGCCGGTTCATATTACGAGAGTATTGAAACAGCTGTACGTGGAGTGCGACTCTGTGAGCATTTTTCAAAACTCGCTCCGATTATGGATCGTGTTACCGCGGTCCGGACGGTGAATCACAACGTGATTGACGAACATGCGGCTGCCACGAACCGGATGCACACTGGCCGGGCGATTAGTGGCACGGTTGTCTATCCTTCGCTTGGATCGCTTATCGCACATGAACGCGGGCCAGCATCCGACACCGCCCCACCTTACGTTTTGATCGGCTATCCAAACGTGACACGCGGCCCTGGTTTTCTCGGCGCCAAACATGGCTATCTCTATCTAACGGATACAAGTCATGGACCGGCCGGGCTTTCGAGACCGGATGGGATTTCGAATGCTCGGCAGTCTCGACGCGAAGGGCTTTTAGCAGAACTTCGAAAGACGCAGCCCAAGCCGACCGACGACCGATTGAAGGACTACGATGACGCGATCGAGCAAAGTCTCAAGTTGAGCGGGCCTGAGTTCATGGCGAGTTTTGATCTCGACAAAGAACCGGCTGATCTTCGCAATCAATACGGCGGCGAATTTGGCCAACGATGTTTGCTTTCGCGACGACTGATTGAGCGTGGCGTTCGCTTCATCGAAGTTTCGCATAATTTGAATTTCTTGAACGGCGCAGGTTGGGATGTGCACAACGAAGGAATCCTCAAGCAACATGCACTGATTCAGGAACTCGACACCGCGATGGCAGCTCTGATTCTCGATCTCGAATCCAAGAAGATGCTCGACAAAACGCTGATCGTGGTCACCACCGAGTTTGGTCGGCCGCCCGAATTCGATAGTGGTGGTGGACGTGGACATCAAGGGAGCGCCTTTACCTGTGTCCTTGCAGGTGGCGGCTTAAAACACTCGGGTGCCTACGGAGAAACCGACGAGCTTGGAAAGAAGATCGTCAGCCATCCAGTGAGCGTTCCCGATTTCTTTGCGACAATTCACGCTGCCGTCGGCGTGGACTACACCAAGAACCTCTACGACGGTGACCGCCCGGTACCCATCACGGATATGGGAAAACCCATCGAATCGTTACTTGTTGGTTGAGCAAGAGAGCATTTCTTTTCGCAGTTCGTACGCTGAACTACAACTCGTCGTTTCATTTTTTGTACTCCCTCGTGAAGTTCAAAAATTCAGATGCTTTCCGGAATCCTAGGCCTCCTTTTTGTTTTAACTACGTCCTGCGGTCTCAGTTGCGTGCGGACGTTCTGTACCTGCACGATGATGGAACGTTTAAATCTCAAAACGAGAATGCGCTTTCCGGTCTTAAATTGCTCTTGGAAATTCAACGTTCTTGGTTCAACGTGTGCAACTTCAAAAAGCGCAAGCGGTTCATGGGGTTTGCTGCCAAACACCGGCCGCTCGCTGGCGCTTCGCGTTCGATTAAAACAAAGCCTAGAGTATTTTCATGAACGACGTAGGCTTGGAAAACGGGGTCAG